>JAJRYU010000499.1 GCA_024275615.1 Planctomycetota bacterium | reverse complement strand
CAGCTTGGCTCAACAAAAGTTGGAAGGGTTTCTATCCCGACTCAAAGACCTGCGTTGAGCAAGCTGGCATGTAGACGCGTAAGTTGACCCAGAATGGGCCGATTGAACCTAGTTCAATAGTCCAGAGTTCTTCTTCGGCACAGGCGAACGTTTGAAGAAAATGGGAGACGCTTGGCAGAGCCAGGCACCGAGACTCAGCGAAAAAGGGCCCCAATTTGAATGGGGCCCTTTTTCATCGTTACTTTTGACTTTGAGCAGTCTTGCTACTGGAAGACAATCACCAGAGCATTGGTACTCGATACACCACCAACCATGCCCGCATCACTTAGTCCGGATTGCATGTAGATATGCAATCCAGCCAAACTGGGCTGATTTGGGATCGGAAACGGCAGTGTTGCCACACCTGCTATCACGGCGGCGTTGAAACCGGATGTTGGAAACAGGTCATTCTCTGGGATGCGCAGGTACTGTGACACACCATTCCCCAGATCAATGTAATCCGGCAATGCCGAGCCAAAGAAAAACGCCGTTTCACCAATGACGCCGTTGGTCACGGTCAAAGCGAAAGCACTGTTATTGATCGTTGGAGACCCTACAGCAGCAAGCGCAGGCGAGCCAGCTGTTCCGGGGGAAGCGGTTCCGAAAGCGAACGAGCTGGCTCCGGGCGATGGATTGACTGCGATGTCAATAACGCCGCAATATACCGCGACCTCCGTGCCATCGTCGTACACAATGTCCCTTGGTCCAGGCTCAGCATCAGATGCGACTGTGAGGGGAAAGACCTTAAAGCCATTGCCACCACCTAAGGTACCGGACGACGTCGAGTTGGGACCAAAAGTGACACCTTGACCAGCCATTGAAAACGATGCATCTAAAAAGGTATTGACCGATGGGCCAGCAACAACAATGAATGTGGTGTCGCCAGGTGATTTCTCGAAACCACCACCGGAGACGGTGAACCCGCCAGTGCCAGTGGGAAAGTCACCGATTTGAGTGAGATTCACGGTTTGTGCCGTCACCGCTAGACTCACATCGATGTTAGAGGTCACGGTCGAGGGCTGAACCCGAACCGTTGTGGGTGACGTGTTTCCGCCAAAGAACGTTGTTTGGAACGTTGTATTCTTGCCTGTTCCAAAAAACGTACTCGTGATGTTGGTGTCACCAACCGGCCCGTCCAGAGGTTCGACGTAAACTTGATAGGGACCTGGAGCGAGACCAGAGATGGAATAGGTACCATCTTGAAGACTCATGGCGCTTGCCTGTGTTGTGCCGTCGACAAGGCTTCTGGCTACGACGTGACCTCCATAGACATTCACGGCATTCTGAGTGATCGTGCCGGTGATCACACCGGTTGACCAGAAGTTTGAAATAGTCTGGTAAACGCCATTGATGCCAGCGATATCGTCAGGGCTCAAGCTACGCTGATGAGTAGCCTCCTGAGCTGTGAATGGAAACATCGTCGCCGATGTCACACCAGTGTGATTAAGGCCAAAGTTATGTCCATACTCATGAGTCGCGATTGACTGAATGTCAAACCGACCTGAGGTCCCCAAGGTTGTAAAAGAGACAGACGAGTTAAAGACGATATCCGCATCGGTAAGAACCAACGAGCTGTTGAACGAAACCAAGGAAACCGCCAAAGCGCTGCCCACGGCGGCATTGTTCGCCACTGAGTTGATGAACGTCACCAAGTTGACACCATCAGCACCATTGGCGTCTTGCGTGACAACAGTCCCGCCATCGGTATAGTCGATGGTCGCTACGTTTTCCCATTGTAGAGCGCCGATTGAGCAAGCTATTCGAACTGCACTCCCGGTCTCAACGTTGGGAATCATGGCCAAGTTATTGACTGCGTCGTTGTAGACAAATGTTGCCGCGTTCCCAGCGAAGCGGGTTGGGCCAGTACTTGCCCCAACAACTTGGATATTGACAACATGAGCGAGTGGTTTGGCATCCCCTTTGGGACCGCCATTGGGTATTGCGAATGAAGGAACCACAAGCACAAAGGCGAGAAGCATGACAATGTACTTCATTTCTTCTCTCCTTTCTTGGCTGCTTTCTTGGCTGCTTTGGCAGTCAATTCAGCAACCTTCGTTTTGAATTCTTCTAGACTCACATGCGTCGGCGACCTATCGTTCCTTGTGGCGAAGAAGGGATTAGTGACGTGCCGTAGACCTTTAGAGAACATGACCAATTCTTGATCAGTAGCTCGGTTGTGCACAACTTTGAATTTCCCTTGGATCGCACCGTAAACACGTTGCTGACCTAATGCGTCTTTCTTGAGAAAAAGTAGGACACGCTCGCCTTCATGGAACCGAGGCATGGATGCCACACGAAGCGTCGTGTCACCAAGCTTGCCACCAATTTCAGCAACGACCATTTTCCCCGAGAGTTTGCCTTTGAAGCTCTGCTCGATGGTCATGTTTGTGTAGGTGAAAATAAGCTTGGTTCCCTTGGCGTAGTCGCAGTGATAGTCACCAACGCGGGCGACGATCACGGATTCCGATTCGGCAGTAAGCTGCGCGAGATCCTTCTTGATGAGGATCGTGGCGTCCGACGTTGCTGGCGAAAAGCTCATGATCGCAAACAACACAAGCGGGATTAATAACAGGCGGGGTTTCATCGATGCCTCCTTCACAGTTTCCAATGGCACTGCCGTCCCCTCTACGGACGGCGCTCAATCTATCGGCTACTTAAACCATACAGTGGAAAGGTTTTCTGAGGAAACAGTGATTTCAAGATCGCTTCAAACTCGATAGCTGGAATACATATCTCAGAAGGCATCGGGAGAAGAAAACGGTGGCGCAGATAGAGTCTCAAACTGATCTTCGGACTTTAATGACAAACGCAAAACGCTGCGTTTCAGGAAGAGTGCTTGCCCGTCCAATAGGTTTGGTCGGCGATGTCCGTGAGTGTGGTACTTTCGTAGTCACCTCGAGATCGCCGTGGACGAAGGGCAATAATACTCCGCAGCATACGAAATCCATCACGAAGCGCACTGACTGACGACGGCCCTTGGTGGACTAGCCTGGCTGGCACCCGGCGAATGCCCAAATTGTGGGACAAGGCAACATAGAGCAGCTCAACATCCCCAGCAAAGCCGTTTTCTTTGAGCAAAGGAAAAATCGCGTCCGCGACATCTCCCCTGAGAGCCTTGATGCCGCATTGTGTGTCGTGAAGACCGCCGGTAACGAGCAGCCGGACAAAGACGGTGAAAACACGAGTTGCAAGTCCACGTAGCCAACCAAGTTCACTCCGGTAGATGCTGCCCGGCAGGGTCCGATCCCCAACGACGATGTGAAATGAACCAGAGTTGATCAAGTCAACCATGTAGGGAATGACGGCGTAGTCGTAGGGAAGGTCTGCATCCGTGAACAAGCGACAACGGCCCTTGGCCAGCGACATGCCAGCCTTAAGCGCTCCGAATTTCCCAACGTTCTTCTCCAGAAGCAAGATTTGAATTCGGCCAGATGCCAAAGCGAGCAACAGCTCGTTTGAACCGTCGTCGCTGCCGTCATCAACAATGATAATCTCATAGTCGAGTTGGCTTTGATCCAAGAAACGGCTGAGTTTCGGCAACCGCGCGCAAAGCTCTTCGGCACCACGGTAGACTGGAACAACCACACTGAGCGCTGTCATGAACCAAGCTCCGGTTTGCGCGCTATGGCCGCAAGGAGGTTGCCAAATGGCAAGTCCAACGCTCTCTCCCGTCGATCAATAAAGCGTGCGAGACCTTCTCCCAAAGAGGCAGCAAACGGAGCAAAAGTACAATAGCAGCGCATGGCTTCGACCTCGAACCCTGCGGATTCCAAGAAATTGACCAGCATCCGACGGTGAATATGAGTCACATGTTGATCAACGTCCATTTTTGCTGTGGCGGCGAATCGATCAGCGGTCCACTCGATTAGGGGCCACAAGCCTCGATAATTTGGCGTGGTAATGAGAAGTCGTCCTCCGGGCTTCAGCAAGCGCTCCAAATCGGCCAGAAGTTTCTCAATTTGGGGTGGGTAGACATGCTCCACCACTTCAAGGCAAGTGGCCACATCGAATCGTGCCGCAGACAGATTCAACTCGTCTAGATACCCCAAGAGAAAGCGAACCTTATCCCTTGCGAACGTCCGCTCAGCGTAGGCAATCGCCTCTGAGTTCGCATCAACACCGGTGACATCAAGCCCCTTTTGCCCGAGACCATCGGCAATGACACCACTTCCACAACCCACGTCCAAGGCTTTCATTCCTGCTTCAGGCACAAAAAACCAGTCTAAGAGTTCCAGCTTCGAACGATGCCAAAACCGTTGGACGGGGGGGCCACTCAGAAGCGCCTTGTGCTGATAATCGCCAGCAATGGCAATTTCATCCCCCATGCGCCGGTTAGTCAGGTCTCGGTTTTGCGTTGAATCAGTCACGATGAGCTACGCTATCAAAATGGCCGGATTAATTGCAGAGCTGGAACAACCGTCGTTTTCATCTCGCCCTCGACCAAGGGTGTCGATATGATCCGACGATGCAGCGACGAAAACGTATTTGCGCCCATTTTTTGGTCCTCTTGGTCTGCCTTGCGGCTGATCTGTTCTTCTTAAGGGGCGCCCTTTTCGATGACGCCGTAAGAGCGCCATCCGCTGACATCGCCCATGCAATGCCCTATGGTCGAGAAAAGACCGAGCGCCCCCAACCCTGCACCAATCCCTACCTCACGGATTGGTCCTATTCCATTCATTCTTGGCAGAAACTGGTGCGAGACTCATACCTCTCAGGCCACCTCCCCTTGTGGAATGATCGGGCCGGGTGCGGCCAGCCCTTGATCGGAAATCTGCAGGCGGAAGTGTTCTCACCATATCAGCCGATCAATATTGTTGCCGGTGACCAGTACATTGACTGGAAACAGCTCGCTCAGATGATCGTTGCCCAATTATCCTGCATCATCTTGATTTGGGTCTTAGGCCTGTCGCCGTGGGCCGCCCTGATCACTGCTGTGGGTTTCTCGTTTGGATCCTACATGCAGGGTTTCGCCATTCACCCCGTTGCTGGAAGCGCCGCTTTTGCACCAGCGATTCTCGCTGCATTCATAGGCTTGCGTCGACGTTTTCAACCCGTGACTGTGTTTCTTGGCGCACTCGTAATCGCTGCGTCGATTTGCGCCGGGCACATTGAGTCGACATTCATGGCCTGCTTTGCCGCTTGCGCTGTCGCTTTTCTTGGTGGCGAGAAAAGAGATAAGGGACTAGGAGCAAAAAGGAGACTCCTCTTCATTCCTCAAGCACTTTTCGTCGGCATCGTCGGCTTGGGGCTGGCCGCCTGTCAGTTGTTCCCCTTCCTTGACTATTTGGATCAGTCCTTAGTGACGATGGTGAGAGCCATGGCGCCCAAGCGTGTTATTCCTTCCATCCAGATGTTCACCCTATTCGACGCCAAAGCTTTCGGCTTTCCAACTGAAGGCCGCGGTTTCTACGGCGAAGGCAACTACATGGAGACTATCGTCCATGTCGGCAGAGTTGTCTTGGCATTGTCTCTCATCGGAGTCATCGCTGGTTTCCTCCGCAAACAAAAATTGGTCATTCCTATGTTCGTGCTTTCGGCACTTGGAATTGCAATCGCCTTTGCACCCGGGGCGTGGCATGAAGGCCTCGCGTTCTTTCCATTCAGTGTGATGCCCTTGCTTCGCATGCATTTTTTGGGGTCGATTCTCCTCCCTGTCCTGGCTGGATACGGTCTTGATTTCCTACTTGATGACCTAAGGCATCGGCACCGTCGACCGCTAATCCTAACGACAATCGTCGCCACACTGCTCACGTTGGTATGTGTCGGTGTTACACTCATTGAAGGTGACAAGCACGGCCTTGGAGATGCGGCCTACGTACAAGCGCTTGACTTCAGCGCCCCATTGCTCTTCATCGGCATGCCCGTCTTGGTCTTTCTTTGCGCGCGTTTCTCGAAGAACAATGCCGCGGCACTTTGCGCGATCGTCCTAGCAAGCGCCGCCATCATAGAGTCACAACTTTTGTGGCAGCCATTTGTACCAACCAGCGAAAGTGCCCCACTTTCGCCAAGGTCCACGGTCTTGTCGTTTGTTGAGGAAAAACCTGGGAGAAAGAGGTTACTACCTTCTCTCTGGGAGCTACCACCTGAGTTAGGAAACCTCCACAACCTGACCAGTTTGCGAACTTATGATGGTATGGGGTTAGCCCGGCTAAGCGCCCTTTTGTTTCATCAACGATCGTATTTAGGAGTCCCTGTTCATGCCCCTATCTTTCGCGTGAATCCAGAAACCCTCGACATGCTCAGCGTCGGCTGGACACTCACAGATTACAGTCCCGAACTAACTCCTTTTCCATTCATGGAAGTATTCGCCGAACCCGGTGCAACTCGAGAATTCCCTTACGTTTGTCGCAAAGGAGAGCAATTAGAGATCATCGTTTGCCAACCTGAACGGCAACCTCTCGCTCTCGGAGCTCTTGAGTTCTCTATTGCTCAAGGTGAAACGCCTCCTCTGACGTGGAAATTGGGTGATAAGTCTGTCAGGCAATCCGTGGGGACCATTCACTCTGACATGGACTTTCCGATCCGAAGTTACGAGGAGCGTTTGGCCGAGTTTCAGGGAAGCCCGCACTTCTACGCCGCGTTTCGTCCCGATGGTACAATTTCCGAAGGTACAACCGTCCAAGGCAAACTCACCGTCGCCAAAGGCAGCCCACGCCTCCTCATTCGTGTCGTCGTTCGAGGCGGTTTCGGATCAACGGCAGTCTTTGAACACAAAGGACTTTTTGTCGGTCGACGCGAAAGTGCTCTCCCTCGCGCCTATGTCGCCGCCTCCACTCGCTTCTGCCAGCCAGCGGAACCTTCAGAAACTGCCAAGACATTGGCGCAACGCTACATGGCACAGGCCATTATCGAATCCTCTTTGCCAATGTTTGACGGACACAAAGTCACGTCGATCGAATCTGAAAAACGTGAAGATTTCCTGATTGCAAGACGGGACGCAAACATCAAAGCCATTGGACTTCACAAAGTAGCATCGGGCACATTTGAAATGACCGTTCATGAGAATGAAGACTCGGTCATCGTCTTCTCTGAGTCCTTCGCCAGAGGATGGCGTGCTGAAATTGATGGCGCAGAAGCCACCGTTTTGCCCGCAAACGTGTGTTCTATGGCGATAGCCGTGCCTGAGGGGAAGCACACAATACGCATTTTCTATTGGCCCAAGTCACTGACTTGGGGCATCGCTACATCCCTGTTGACATTCTTGGCCATGCTCGGATTCATGGTCTTTTCTCGACTTCGCGGCACCAAATCACCTAAACAAGTTAATCAAGTGTGAGGCTGGACTTTTTCGAGCGTTACAACTCAGACAAGACTGTCATGGAAATCGCCAAATGCTTCAGCGGAAACCAATCATCTTTGTGCTTCTCGCGCTGGCTACCAGCGTTGCTTTGTTCTTGTCGCTGGAAACAGAGCAGAAACAGAGAATTGAAAAGACGGGTAAAGACATAGGGAAAAGAGAGCGCCAAGCGCCACCGACCCGAACACCGCAACAAGAGATCGTGGGATCCAAGGGCGGCTCAGAGGATCTGCCCGTAGATAAGATGAGAATCAGCGGGATTGTTATTGGTATCAAAGGGGTCCCTATTCCAGAGGCCATTGTTGATCTCAATCTCATGCCCTGGCAAGTCGGCGTTGAGCGGCTCTATACTCCGACACGACCTCAATTGGCGCCAAAACAGAAGACAATCACAACCGACAGATTCGGCCGGTTCCTGTTTCCAGTTCTCTCGAAGTCGGAAGAGGTTTGGCTTACAGCTCGCGATAAGACCGACACCATGTCTGGACAATTGCGCTTGCACCCCTCTTCGCTGATGAATGACTTGCGCATCAAGATCTCCCCAGGCTCGGTGATTAGCGGCACAGTTGTTGACACAAACGGACGACCCTTGGCGAATCTCACCGTAGGCGCCTTTCATACCGACGACTGGGATCCTGGGCGTGTTGATGAGCTCGCCAATGGCGACAACTACGGACTTACGGACGAGTTGGGAAAATTCGTTTTGAGAGGCCTGCAGCCCGGGACTCTGTTCATGCGGATCATCGATGAAGGTCGGATAATAGCCGACAATGAAGCCATCCAATTGGGCGAATCCGCCATCACGAATGTGACTCTGAGGACACAGGCAAGTTTAGCGATTGAAGGTCAAGTCTTGGACCAAAACCGCAGGCCGATCGCTGGCGCTCAGGTCATCATCAAGCCGGAGATTGGCGGATGGCGCGAGAATCGCATGGGTGGCACGACCGAATCCGACGAGAAGGGCCTCTTTCGCCTCGGAGGTCTACGCCCGGGGGCTTACACCGTCCTCGTTCAAGGGGGCTACGACGCGACCTCGAAGCCTCAGGATACCAACAAGAGAAGGAAAGCGATCCTTGGCCGCTTCAAGAGAACTGGCGTGAGCGCGGGCGCACCACGTCTTGATGTCACCTACCGAAAAAAGTGACTACGCATCGCTGGTGATTTCCTGTCCTTCTTGCGGAGAAACAAGACAAGAAGACGGGAGGTCCGACAAGATGAGTGAAGCAGTGTGTTCAACGAGGCGGCACATCGCGCCGCTTGTCTACGTCGGTTCATACGGAATCTCTCCATGACTCCCATTTGACTCGGAGCGAGACATCACTGTGTAGACAGCAGGTTTGGTTCAGAGCAGCTGAATCAGAAGCGACAAGTGAATTTCGTGACAGGGAGTCGCATGAGATCTCTCCTCCCGCCCCGACTGGCATTCACTTCCTATGGATTTCGACGCGCTCGTTCGCAGATCGGCCGACCCACAATCCTGCGACGAATTGACTGCTCTCACTGATTTCTACCAAGGATAAGAAACCGGCAGTAATCAGCGAAACATGCGATTCCGTCCGGAATTCAAGAGTATGGAGTTTTGCGCGAGCCGTCATGACTTCCTTGAGTTGACAGTTATTCTTGAATTTTTCAATTTCAAAAAGCGCAAAAGACCCACGACGAACATGAGGACGCAGAGCAAGCGCGACCCGACCCATGGTCCACCGCGGGTTAATCTCAACGAGGGGCCGAAATCGAATGTCGCCCAGCTCATCGCGATGAAAAAGCATGTCAACACCGACTGGACCACGATAGTTTCGAGCCGTGAGAGCTTCTGCGACATGCTCTTGGGTCTCCTTGAGAATGGCATCAAAAGCAGAACGAGTCAGTCGCTCATTCAACCAGCGTTGGATTTCTCGGGGCAATGATGGTTGCGCGTGACTCACAACAGCACTGCGGAATTGCCCACGTCGATCGGTATGAAAAGCCACGAGGTCGGTTCTTGTCGCCACCCCTTCATGTATGTCGAAATGGAGCGAAAGATTGGCGATGTTATTCAGCCAAGGTTCAACGACGACACAGCCGTGATCTTCTAAGACTGCGTCGAGCCAGGATTGCCTGCGACCATCCAAGTCTTCGCCCAAGAGTCGAATCATGTTTCTGCCGGACGCACCCAAGTCGGCCTTGAGGACAATGTTCGAATATCCAGATTGGCGCAACGATGCGATGCGAGCAGAAATCTGGCCGCTTGCTGTGCATGCCTGTCCTATGGTTTCTGGTGGCGACAAGAAACGTTCGATGCCAGTTTGGGAAAGAACCGCAAGAAGATTCTCGTGCAAGGCACTGGCGAAACTCTTGCGATGAATCTGAGTCTGATCCGATGACCACGCTTTGATTCGAGAAGTCGGAAACAGGGAATCAAAGGGCACAAGACGTCGATCAACGACTGGGCTTGGGCCCCATGGGCGGGCTTCAGCAAGGGGTAGTTTCCGCTCTTTCAAGTCGCGAGCAATCACACAGGATGGCCAATCAAAGCCGGCTCTTTTCATAGTGCGCAAAAAGCCCGTTGACGGGGTTTTCGTGACCAACACCAAGTCGTCACCTGACGCCAAGACTCCTGGCAATGTTTCGAGGTCTTCGGTGAGCCGTCGCACTTGAAGGTTTGGTTTTCTTTCTGGCGCTAACATCTCACCTTCGCAATCGGGGTTGAAGACGTAGAGGTAAGGCGGCCTACCTCGCGAGCTCGAGAAGACTTCAACCTCGTCGATGAACTCCTCAGGGAGTCCTGAGCGCCTGCGGGCATCTCGGGAGAAAATCTTGCCCCGAGCATGGCGGGGCGAGAGCGGATGAGGCAGCAGACTTTGGTAGTCCTCGAATGCCGAACCTTCTGATGTTCGCATGCGTGTGAACATGTCCCAGCCATGAGCCACGTGACCGATTTCGTCGCGATAGACGACATCGAGGATCTCGGCTGTTTCAACATCGCCGATTTCGGTCATGTCAGACTGATACTGCAGGCAAAAATCCAGATTGGCCTGCTCAAACGTCAAACTCATGCCAGCAAGAAACGCCAACGGTGAAGTCACGTCTTTCAGACAATCCCAGAAAAATCGACCTACCGGCACATCACCAAAACTCACACCCAAGTCCTGCATGCGATCAAGATAGAGCTTGAGATGGCGCTGCTCATCTTTCATGACACGCCCCAGCATTTGGCGAAACTGCGGGGACGCATCAGGAAACCGCAAGAGCATGAGGGCCATCAACTCAAGCGCCAAGAGCTCATGGTTGGCGAAGAAATGCATGATTCGACCACGACCGGTTTCCTTCTCCATCTCACGCCGAGTGGGAAAGGCGGTATCGCGCCGTCGATTTTGACCAGAATCGACAAAACTGATGGCAGTCGGGCGAGAAGGAAGATCGGGGACTTGGAATGCTTGCCCCAAGGTCGGCTCGTCGAGGAGCTCCCCTGGGTGCACCAGCTTGTCGGCCAAGGTACGCCCGAAGAGGATGGAATTGGCAAACTCGACCGTTCTCATGACCTTCATCTTCGGTCAACGTCGGCACAGAACAAGGTCCGAACGCAGATTCTTCCACTTGGGCGTACTGACGACACCTGATTCAAAAGGCACAAAAATGCCCGACATCAAAGATGTCGGGCATCACAAGCGACCCAGAAGGGACTCGAACCCTCAACCCCCAGATCGACAGTCTGGTGCGCTAACCAATTGCGCCACTGGGCCTATTGTGCAGGGATTCTATGTTGGCTCGCGCCATGTTCAAGAGGAAAAACGGACCGTTCATTGAGGAACGGCCCCTTTTCAGTCAGTTTGTGCCTACAAGACAGCCTTGATGCCCAAGTTGCCGAAGTTCTTGTCCTCATAGTTCTTGCGGAACATGTCACGCAACTTGATAGCAGCTGCGTCATAGGCATCCTTGTCATTCCAGGTATTCTTCGGATTGAGGATTTCATCGGGAACACTGGGGCACGATCTTGGCATGGTGAGATTCAGCACGGGGTGCTTTTCGGTCTCCACATGGTCCAGGTCTCCACGTAAGGCGGCATTCAGTAAGGCCCGCGTGTGCTTTATTGAGATCCTTGATCCGGTCCCATAAGCTCCGCCGCTCCAACCTGTGTTGAGCAAGATACAGCGCGCATCTGCGTCTTTCATCTTGGCCGCAAGCAACTCGGCGTAGACGGAGGAATGACGCGCCATGAAGGGAGCCCCAAAGCAAGCGCTAAAGGCCGCTTGCGGTTCGGTAATGCCCACCTCGGTGCCAGCCAACTTCGAAGTAAAACCGGAAACGAAGTGGTACATGACCTCGTCCGGAGTCAATAGCGAAACAGGAGGCAAGACACCGAAAGCATCTGCGGTTAGCAGAACGATCGTCTTGGGAACCGGACCCCTTGAACCAGCGGCCACCATGGGGTTGCATTCCAAGCCGTATGCAAAGCGTGTGTTCTCAGTCAGGCTACTGTCCGTAAGATCAAGCTCTTGAGGATCCGTGTCCGCCAGTGCCTTGCCTTTAAGCGGCGGTACGTTTTCGATCAAAGTGCAAGACATCGACATTGCTTTGGCAATGACAGGCTCAGCCTCTTTGTTCAGATCAATGAGCTTGGCATAGCAACCATCTTCGAAATTGGAGATGGCGCTATCTGTCCAGCCAATCTCATCATCGCCAATGAGATTGCGCTCGGGATCTGCCGACAATGTCGTTTTGCCCGTCCCCGAAAGGCCAAAGAGAATAGCTGAGTCACCATCGACACCCACATTGGCCGAGCAGTGCATAGGCAAGAAACCCATGTCTGGCAGCATGTAGTTGAGGACGGTGAAGAGAGTCTTCTTGTTGGAACCGCAGTAGTCATTTGGACCGCAGATAAGGGCGATCCGATGCTTCATATCGATGATCAAGGCGTTGTCGCTGTTGCTGCCATCGCGCTCAGGATCGCATTTGAAACTGGGTACATTCAGGAGTGTCCAGCGCCGTCCATCTTCGTCCGCCACCCCTTTGACATCTTTGGGGAACATGGTGTGAACGAAGAGTGCATGGCAGGCATACTCGCCGACAAAACGAAACGGCAGAGCGTAAGCGGGATCGCTCCCAGCATAGACGTCCTTGACGAAGAGCTTGGCGTTCTTCGCATTCAGGTGTTCAACGACCCGCGCAAGCAAAGCTTCGTAGGCGGTTGGATCGTACTTCTGAAAGTCCTTCTTCCACCAGATTGAATCGTCGAATTCCGGGTAGGATGCGGCAAATGTATCTTTGGTTCGTCGACCCGTGGAGCCAGGATCGGTGTAGTAGATGAGCGGGCCTTCATCGCCCAACTTGGTAGCAAAGCACTTTTGCTCATCCCAACCACCGTCAGCCTTCACGCGTCCTCGGTCGCTATCTATGGCCGCATGAAAGAGGGCCTTCTTGTCCAAATTGTATTCGTAGGAGCAATTCTTAAGCCCGAATAGCTCTTCCAGTTGACTGGCGTAGTCCATGTCAATTCTCGCTCTTGTTCGTTCATCTGGTTCTGGGCTGGGGCGGATCCTGCCGATTCATGCCCCGAGAATTGGAACAATCGCAGGCAAGAACAAGGCGGGATCGGTCGGAGCCGAGGAATTCTATTGAGTCTCATCAAAGATTCAACGGACACTCAGATTCGTCGGCACAATTTACTTGCCACAAGTCATTATCAGATCGTGACTTACGCACCACACATCAACTCGTCATGTCTGATAGAATCATAGGCCATTAAAACGCTAGGCCTCCACATGCTTCAGCGAGCCGTAATCAAAGAGGAACGACCATGAGTCGCAAGAAAACGAACGATGATGAAAACAGTGGTCTCAGTCGCCGCGGTTTTCTCAAAGGTGCCGGTTTTGCCGTAGCCGCCGCAGGGTCAGGAGTCATTCCACCACTGCAAGACGAAAAGGCAAAGGACGAAGATGTCGCTATTCTGGGCGCAGAGGAGACAAAGATCTCCTTTACCATCAACGGCCAAAAGATTGACACGATGGCGAGCCCATCGACGACGCTTTTGGACCTCATTCGAGATCGCTTGGATCTCACTGGATCCAAACGTGTTTGCGATCGGGGTAGCTGCGGAGCGTGCACTGTCTTG
>JAJRYU010000498.1 GCA_024275615.1 Planctomycetota bacterium | reverse complement strand
GGTGGTTCTATCAGCGGAACGTTCGTGTTTCCGAGAAAGACGAAAGTGAAAAACTTTCGGGTTGCTCTAATGAATGAAACCAACCACAGGGTCCGTCGCAGCCGCATTCCTCGATCGGGCGTCTTCAAGTTTTCCAAACTGAATTCCGGCACTTACCGTGTCGCCGTCCGCAGTATCATGTACTCTGGCACTCCTATTTACCAATCTGAGCCCCACCCCATCTCTCCTGGCACAAGAATTGACCTCAACGATATTCTCATCAAGCTCACCGGTGCCGACCTGACAATCAGATTAGCAGAACCTTGGCCTTACAATGCCCAGAAGAACGCATTGAGCATGAGCGTGTCGACTCCTGGAAGAAATGATCGTCTCGCCCTGTACACCCTTCGTTCCATGCAAGAAACACTGCCTTTGCCCATCATTCCGTGCGACCTTCGCGTTTCCATGGCGGGATACCGACCTCGCATCTATGAAAACATTTCAGGGGGCAAAATCGATATTCGCCTCAAGCCAGCCATCCCAGTTAAATTGGTGATCGCACATCTTGATTTGATTCCAGAGAGTACCGTGTTTTTTGCTACCACCAAAAAACGTGCTTACGGCTTCAGGCGCCCGGTAAGACGAAAACCAAATACCTTGGACACCTTGCTCTTCGGTGAACCGGGATCGTATGACGTCGTACTCGTCCTCCGTTCGAGCCGAATACGCTCAAGACAATCTCAAGGCTCAAGCTCAAGACTCGAGGACGTCAACAGGCGCATAGAGCTAGGCACAATCGCAGTCCAAGACAAAGACGCGGAACAGGTATTTCACTTGGGCATCGACCGCCAGAAAATGAAAATCACCATCGACTCTATGCGTTGACTCACCCATCGCGAGGCTGTGGTTTGGTCACTTTGTCTTTCTTCTTGTTGAGTGCGCGCTCAAGAGTCTCAAGATTGGCAAGGCCAAGCAAGCGGCCCTGGGGATCGATGAGCACTTGGGTTGGGAACGACATGATGTCCCAATCTTTAATCGTTGCCCCGGTCTTGTCTAGTAGGACTGGAAACGGCAACTTCTTCCCGCCCCAGTATTTCTTACGGATTTCCACAAGCTTGGCATCGAGCTCGGCGAAGTTTTGCCCCGTTGCATCATGGAACGCCACCAATTCGAACCGATCTCGTTTGTCGGCGTGCTTGTCGTAAAACTTGATCATGTCTGACAGACTGCCAGCGTAGCATGGCCCTCACCAGTATCCCCAGAATTCAACAAGAACCCACTTGCCACGCAAATCCGACACGGCTGTCTTGTTTGGAGCCACCCCTCTTGCTGCGGTCACATGCCACTCGGGGAACATCTTGCCACGACGCTTGGAGACGACCGAGGCCTCGACGTTGATCTGGCCAAGGTCAATAGCGCGGCTACGAACCTTGAGACGACCACGCTTGCCAACAATACTTGGGCCATACACCTCATAAGAGTAGTCACCAGGCGGCAACCTCAAGCGGAAGATGCCTCTTGTCTTGTTCCCACGCGCCTTGTAATGGGTCAGAATGATGTCTCCCTGAATACCAGCGAGAACTTGGAAACCGAACCAAGGCGGCACGCCAAGCTCCTGGCAGACGATCTCTCCTTTAACTTCAACGGTAGGAGCAAGAACGATTTGGATATCAGAGACGTCGTTTGAAGAATCCAGACGCCTCATGCCAGCTCTTGTACCATCAGGTGAATAGGCCAATATGTGTTTGATTTCACGCCAAACTTCACCTTTGAGGACGAACTTTCCATCCTTGTCGCTGATTGCCGGTGGCGAAGGAAATGGCTGCCATTTGTCGTCCTTGTGAGTCCAAATTAACGCCACTTTCGCCCCGGCTATGGGCTTGCGTCCGCCATCAACGATGCGTCCCTTGACTGTCCAGACATTCTCCTGCGCAGGGCAACATAGTTGTAGTCCAGCGATGAGCACGCTCAGGAAAAGGAACCCATGATGGGGCAAGGACGTAAAGTTCATTTTTGTCATCTCTCTCCTCGCGGCCTCTTTAGAAAGCTGGTCAAGTCCCGGTGGCCATAGCATAGCCAAAAACAAGAAGCGAGAACCTAGGTCTTGAGACAAAGGACCACTCTCGACGCTCCTTCCGAGCGCTGATACCATGGCAACGAAAGAGTTGGAGCACCCAAACGATGAAGCACATCACATCAGAACTTGAATCCCTTATCAACCTCTTTGGCAAGGAAGCCGCAGAGCGAAAAAAGACGATCTTGAGCGAATTGTCACAAACGCATGAGCTGCCCTTGAAGGTCCTTTCTCGATTGAATGACATGTTGTGCTTCATGAAGGCCTACCCCGACAATCCTGCTGTCCTAAGGAGCGTGTGTAGCCTGGCCTCATCGCTCCGGGAGAAGTGCGCGGCTCACAACCTTGAAGGCGAGACACCGGCTCTCGAAAACGAGGGCTTCCCCGGGGCGATCAACCGCAATGAGTATTCCCTGCCGTGGATCGCCAAGCTCGCAAGGCGTTGGCCGAGTTGTTTTGAGATCGATTGGGAAGAATTTGAATGGGAGGGTCAAAACCGTCTTTTGAATGCCTTGGGACTTCTCACGACTCCCGCTGAGTGTCAAGGATTGGACGACATCAGCATTGATCTCTGCGATTGGTTCAGAGACGGTCGGGCTCAGTCTCACAAAACTGATCTGGACTTCCTTCTCGATCTTTTTTCTGGCAGTGAACTCCAACCGCAAGTGAGAGACTATGTCTTTGAAAGTTGTCAAATCCCGATTCGCTATCAACTAGAAACTCCAGGAACCGGTCGCTGCGAAATTAACTGGCCGACAAGATCTGTCCACTACCAAAGAAAACCTCTTGATCGTTCACGCATCGATTGCAGCAGGATCATCAAACGCCCATTTGCTCAAAAAAACCACCTCTCGGTCAAATTCGGCGCCGACCTCATCGACTGCGCCCAGCGAGCTCTCAGCGCGCGCAATCTCGAAATAAGAACATTGACGTATGGCAACCCTCGTGACGTCACACTTGTAGACTGTGGCCGTGGCCTCACTGTGGCCTTGGTGGGTGTCATACCCCATTACCGCGACCCATTGGAATGTCATTACTTCTGCTTCCTGATGAAGAACGGTACACCCATCGCTTATGGCCCGGGCACCGTCAGTATGGGATGCTGCGAAATCGGTCTTAACCTGTTTCCGGAATTCCGTGGAGCAGAAGTACGCTTTCTCTATCCGCAACTCATGCGCAGTCTCTATCAGATCATTGGCGCGCGTTACTTCTTCCTGACTCCGTATGGCATGGGTGAGAACAATGCGGCAGCGATCAAGACGGGAGCGTTCTGGTTTTACCGCAAGTTGGGATTCAAAGCTGACAATGCCAAAGTCGAAGAGTTGGCCCTTCAAGAAGAACTCCGAATGAAAGCAGAACCGGGCTACCGATCGGACAAGAAAATGTTGCGCCGTTTGTCCCATACTTCGGCTTACTTCGATCTCTCTGACGGGAGCGTCGCTCCCATAAATTTAGGGGCAATCGGGCTGCAACAAAGTCGTTTCATTGCAGCTGAATACGCCGGCGACCGCCAGCGTGCCGTTTCTTCATCAATCCTCCAGGTCCGAAAAAAGCTCGGGGCGGGATCCTTGGACAAACTCGGTGATGACGAACGAAGGGGTTGGCAAGTCCTTGCTCCCATTTTGGCTGCGATTCCTGACTTGGAGTCGTGGAGCAAGAAGGACAAGATACTGGCGCTCAGAATCATCAAGGCAAAAGGAGGGCCAAGTGAGACCAAAACGGACATGCTCATGCGCTCACTCCAGAAACTTTGCATCGGAGTACGAGCGCTATCCGAAAGCTGACGCAAGTTCGATTTGGGTTAGCGCTGCATTCTGGATTCTCTCGATCTTGCCGATCTTCTTCCTCATAAGGCAGTGCAACAAGCTCAATGTGTGCAGTTGATTAGGACACCCTTTAATATTTCTCTTGAGATTTCATGGTTGCCCCCACTATGCTCTGAGAAGCAGGAAGCGTGGAATATGGCTAGGGCTGCCCCCGAGAGCGAATGACAATCAAGCGCGTTGTTCACCGCCATCGATCACCCTAGATCAGCGTCGTTTCCTCATGCCGACTTTCTCTTGGTCAATTTGAATGGCTCATGAACTGTGAACAGATCTTTGATTTGAGTGCGCAAAGATCTTCACACCACGATGAGGGAAACAACAATACATGAAACGTCCACTCACGAATTCCCTGAGCTTACTGCTCTTCCATATTGTCATGCTCGCCTCTTCGATCTCAGCTCAAACGACGACTTACACTCATCTTGGTGGCGCTAGCGGCGACCTCTTCGGATGGTCGGTTGGTGGACTCGATGATGTTAACGGTGACGGCTTTGGCGACTACATGGTCACGGCTTTTGGCGCCGATGCGTTGGGGATAAATACAGGGGCATTGAGAGTTTATTCGGGTAAGGACAGCACGACTCTCTTCACACTCACAGGTAGCGTGACCGAAGAACTCTTCGGTTTTTCTGCTGCGGCTGCCGGCGATGTCAATGGTGACGGCATTCCAGATATCATCGTTGGTGCCATCGGCGCAGACACAAATGGTACTGATGCAGGCAACGCGCGGGTCTTCTCCGGCAGCAACGGCACTTTGATTT
>JAJRYU010000497.1 GCA_024275615.1 Planctomycetota bacterium | reverse complement strand
GGTAGCTTTGACACTCCATACTCTGGGCGGATTAACCACACGGGAAATCGCCCGGGCTCACCTCACATCTGAGTCGACCATGGCTCAACGCTTGGTGAGGGCCAAACGCAAGATTAGGTCGGCAACGATCCCCTTCGCGATCCCAGAAACCGATCAACTGCCGTCGAGACTCAAGTCTATTCTTGCCGTGATCTATCTTATCTTCAATGAAGGTTATGCCGCCGCAAGCGGGAGCGCTCCTGTTCGGGTGGATCTTGTTGATGAAGCCCTCAGGCTGGCTCGGCTGGTCGCCGGTTTCTTACCGAAAGACGCCGAAGTAGCTGGGCTCTTGGCCCTCATGCTGCTCCACGATTCTCGTCGAGCTGCCCGCTTCTTGAATCACCGCCCAGTGCCCTTGGATCGCCAGGAACGCTCTTTCTGGGATCAAAAGAAAATTCTCCAAGGAACGCGGATCCTGGAGAGTGCTCTTCGTCTCGGACCCCCGGGGCCCTATCAACTACAAGCGGCGATTTCCGCCATTCATGCCGAAGCTCCGACCGCAGCCGACACGGATTGGCGACAAATCGTCTGGCTCTATCAACGCCTCCTTAGGATCACTCAGTCGAATGTCGTCAAACTCAACACCGCGGTTGCGGTGTCCTTCGCCGAATGCCCTGAAAATGGGCTGCGGCTCCTGGAGGAATTGGCAACAGAGCCAGACCTCCACAACTATCAACCCTACTTCGCTGCGCGTGCCGATATTCTCCGGCGCGCTGGCCGAACCACAGAAGCCATCCATGCCTATCACCAAGCACTTGCCCTGACAGAAAACCAAGCTGACCGCCTTTTTCTCAATGACCGCATAATCGAGTTGGGTGCAGGTTGATGAGATGGCAACAGTCACCTCACAGCGCAGAATCCCGATTCAAGATTGCGTAGAAAAACAGGAAGAGTGTCGATCTCAAGCTGTACCGATCGTCACCGTCATAGAAACTCGAATCAAACTCATAGAATCTGGAGAATCTCATGAAGACAACCCTCGTCATCATCCTGGCTTTGATCCTGCCTTTCACGCCCGAGCTGCAGCAGGAAAAGAAATCCGCAAGACCCCTGCCGCAACACTTCTCTCAGCGTTTGGGCACGTTTAGAGCGGAGATGGAATTCTACCAGCCCTCGGGCGAAATCGCGTTCAAGACAGTCGGTACCCAAGTCAATACGCTTATTTGCGGCGGGTTGTGGCTCCAAGAAGATCTCAAGGCAGACATGCAAGGAGAGGCATTTCATGGCCGGGGCCTTGACGGCTACGACACTAAGTCAAAAGAATGTGTGGGCACTTGGGTCGATTCCATGAGTAGCCATCTTATGGTCCACAAAGGGAAGCTCGACGCTGGCGGCAGAAAGCTCGTCGCCACCGGCCAAATCGAGGTTGAAGGAGGCGGCCTCAAACCCGGGCGTTTGGAGACACTCCTGATCGACAAGAATCACTATGAATTCCGCATGTACATCGTGGGAGGTGCCAAGGAACTCTTGACCATGAAAATTAGGTTCACTCGAAAATAGCCCTCTGACCTGGGTCAGGGCCAACATCGGCCTCGGCTGGCTCCGATTCACGACCACCTCAATTCGCAGCTCCTTGGGTTCGGAATATGCTCACCGTTCAGTTAACCTACGCCGAACCATTGGAGGAGCTCGTACATGGCTGTCAGCCGCCATCAACTTGTCGCCGAGAAACTCATTTCGGCATTCGAAAAACTGGCTACCGAGGGCCCCCAAAGCCCTGGTACGTCATTTGGCATCAGCGCCCCCAGCTCCTTGAGTGGGCCCGAAGCCATGGAAATTTTCGAATCGCAACTCGCCAGCAGGCTCATCGACTTGGAGGCCCGCGCCCTCAAGGCGAGAGAGGCTGGCTTCTACACCATTGGCTCCGCTGGCCATGAGAGCAATGCCTGTATCGCCGCCGCTTTGAGACCCACGGACATGTGCTTTCTCCACTATCGAAGTGGCGCGTTCATGATGCAGAGATCTAAACAGGTTCCCGGCTCGACACCGATTTTTGACACGCTGCTCTCCCTATCTGCCAGTAGCGAAGATCCTGCCAGCGGTGGTCGTCACAAAGTCTGGGGATCCAAGAAACTTGCCGTTCCGCCACAGACGAGCACGATTGGCTCTCATGTTCCCAAGGCTCTTGGTGCGGCCTTCGCTTTGGGACGCTGGCCGGCGATCTCACGACACCACCCCATGCCCCACGCCCCGGAAATCCCTTTGGATAGCGTCATCATGGCCAGCTTCGGTGATGCCAGTCTCAACCACTCCACAACCGTCGGCGCCATCAATGCCGCACTCTGGGCGGCTCACCAGAAGATGCCCTTGCCTCTTCTGTTGGTTTGTGAAGACAACAGCATTGGTATTAGCGTGCGCACTCCTGAAGGGTGGATTGCCAGTCAGTATCAAAACCGTAGTGGCTTGGGGTACTTCACGGCTGATGGCGGTGACTTGGCGGCCAGCTATGAAACAGCCCTCAGGGCTGCTGAGTATGTTCGCAAAAATCGGGCGCCAGCGATGCTGCACCTAAAGACTGTACGCCTCATGGGTCACGCCGGAAGCGATGTCGAACAGAATTATCGAACCAAAGAAGAGATCGAGAAAGTCGAGTCAAGCGACCCCCTCATTCGGATTGCCAACTGGCTGGTATGGCAAGGTTTCTGCACCGGTGCTGATCTGCTAGAGCTCCATTCCGAATTGGAAGACAGGATTGAAGCGGCTTCAAACGAAGCCAGCTCTCGCCGAAAGATCAAAGATGCAAAGGAAGTGAAAGCAACTCTCACGCCCTTCGATGCCACTGCCTTCCAAGAAGAAGTCACACGTATTCCGCAAAGAGAACGTCGCATTGAGGCTTTTGGCGGCGAGGCCAAACTTCCCGAGGCACGACCTCGGCGACGCCACATGGCCATGCTGCTCAATTGGGCACTTCATGACCTCATGGTCAAGTACCCAGAGATGCTGGTGTTCGGCGAGGACGTCAGCAAGAAAGGCGGTGTTTACCACGTCACCAATGATCTCGTGCACCACTTCGGTGTTGGCCGAGTATTCAATACCCTCCTCGACGAACAGACGATCCTTGGGCTGGCCATTGGCGCGGCACAGATCGGCTATTTGCCTTGCCCTGAGATCCAATACTTAGCTTACCTGGTTCATGCTGTCGATCAAATCCGCGGCGAGGCTTGCTCCCTTCAGTTCTTCTCCAACAACACCTACCAAAACCCTATGGTCATCCGAGTTGCTGGGTTGGGGTACCAAAGGGGTTTCGGCGGCCATTTCCACAATGACAATGGTTTTGGATTTTTGAGAGACACACCAGGGCTCGTTCTTGCTTGCCCAACTCGAGGTGACGACGCTGTTTGTATGCTTCGTTCCTCTTTCGCTCTCTCTCGTTCAAGTGGTCGAGTTGTCGTGTTCATGGAGCCCATTGCTCTCTACATGACCAAGGACCTTTATGAAGATGGTGACGAAGGCTGGAGCTTTCCCTATCCGGCCTTGGAAGAACACACGCCACTCGGCGAAGCAAGAATTTACGCCGCAGAAGGTGGTCCAGAAGAATTAGTCATCATCACCTACGGCAACGGTGTCCGCATGTCCCTACGGGCGGCGAAAAAAGAAGGTGTCCGCTGCCGCGTCATCGACTTACGCTGGCTCATGCCTCTCAATCGCGATGCCATCACTGAGGCCGCTGAACAATGCTCCCGTGTTCTTGTTGTTGATGAAGGTCGCGAAACCGCAGGTATTGGCGAACAAATCATCTCCTGCATTTGCGAAACAAGTCCGACGACAACAACGCAACGGGTCACCGGCGACGATTGTTATATACCTCTTGCCGGAGCAGCCCACATGGTCATGGTTTCAGAAGCAGACATTCGCTCTGGCATTCGTGCCTTGTTGGAGAAGAAATAGGCATGTCAGAATTGAGACGCGCTCTCGTAGTTTGCCCTGGACGAGGAACATACACCGCCGCTGAACTTGGCTATTTGTCACGTCGAGTGGCAGATCCGCGTTGCAGTCATGTTCCTGAAATAGTCGCAGCCGCCGACAAATTCCGGCAAGAAGTCGAATCCAAGACCGTAACTGAGATCGATGCTGCCGAACGATTCTCGGCTGTCCTTCATATGTCTGGCCCTAACGCCGGACCCTTGATTTTCACGTGCTCGGCAGCTGATTTCGTTTCCATTCCAAAGGAACAATTCGAAACCGTAGCGGTCTGTGGTAACTCCATGGGTTGGTACACCTCGCTATTTGCGGCTGGTGTCTTCGGGTTCAAAGATGCGCTGAAGTTGGTGGACACTATGTCCAAGAGCCAACAGAACGGTCTTGTCGGTGGCCAACTCATC
>JAJRYU010000496.1 GCA_024275615.1 Planctomycetota bacterium | reverse complement strand
TCGGCCTCTTTGAGGATGCCGCGGGCGATCACAATTCTCTGAACTTGGTTGGTGCCTTCATAGATCTGAGTGATCTTGGCATCACGCATGAATTTCTCGATGGGGTAGTCCCGCATGTAACCGTATCCACCAAAGATCTGAACAGCATCGGTGGTGACTTCCATGGCTACATCCGTGGCAAAGAGCTTGGCCATGGCGGCAACTTTGGTTGTATTTGGCTGTCCAGCGTCAATCTTCTTGGCGCAAGAGTAGACCAGTTGGCGCGCGGCTTCAGTCTTGGTGGCCATGTTGGCAAGCATGCGTTGTACCATCTGGAAGGACGATACCGGTTTGCCGAATTGCTGGCGTTTTTGCGAGTAGACAGTGGCAAGGTCAAGGGCGCCCTGGGCGCAGCCCATTCCTTGAGCAGCAACACCAGGACGAGCGCGGTCCAATGTAGCCATGGCGATCTTGAAACCATGTCCGGGACGGCCACCCAAGAGGTGGGATTTCTCGACCACAACTCCATCGAAGACAGTCTCGACCACGGGAACCGCGCGGATGCCCATCTTGTCTTCGACCTTGCCGATCGAGAATCCAGGCATGTCTTTTTCAACGATGAATGCCGAAATGCGCCGTGATCGACTGCTGGGATCGGTGACGGCAAATACCGTGTAGAAGTCGGCGGCCCCGCCATTCGTCGTCCATTTCTTTTCGCCATGAATAGCCCATTTGTCATCACCAGCTGTGACGGCACGGACTTTGAGTCCTTGAGCGTCGGAGCCAGCAGTTTTTTCTGACAAACAGAAAGCGCAGAGTTTTTCGCCCTGGGCGATGGGAGGCAGGAATCGTTGTTTTTGTTCTTCGGTTCCGCCGACGATAATCGGGAATGAACCCAGGGCGTTGACGGCAAAAAGGACACCAATGGCTGGGTCGGCCTTAGCGATCTCTTCGACGATGATACAAAGGTCCAAGACTGGCGTGTCCCCAGCCTTGCCGCCGTAATCAGGAGAAATCCATGCTCCCATGAGGCCGGCTTCCGCAAGAGCGTCCCGGATTTCCCATGGGTATTCCTGGAGGTCGTCATATTTCTTAGCAAGGGGCCTCAGAACCCTGTCCGCGACATCCCGGGCTTTGGCCCGCCACATTGCGTTTTCAGCGGAATCTAAACTGGACATGAGGTCTCCTTCATTGCTCTTCGGTTCATGGCCTTTGGGATAGAAGTCTCGGCAGAAGACCGACGTCCCGAATCACCAGCACCTAGTCGATGTTGTCGCCGCATTCTATCGAGGTGATCGGACGTTCAGAAGGCCCGGAAATCGGACCAGTTTTTGAATGTCTCAATACTGTCTTAGATCGGCGCAAGACGGCGAGCCGGATGCCCGCGAAATAACGAGATTCGACGCATTTGGATCCAACCAGACTCAATGTCAGGCCCAAATGGGGCATTTCACCAAGGAATACTTACTGAATGAACCACAAGCCAAATGGGGCACTTGTAGCCATATCAAGGAATTGAATCGGCTGTGTGAACGGCAAAGCGATGTTTCTTGGGAAATCCTCGGCGACGGAGTCGTTGGCTGAGACGCTGGTGTACCCGCTTCCCCCACTTCCGGGCAAGATATTGAAGAGCCCGGTAGCCAAACCGTTGGACAAATCGGTGATGGGGCTTGAGGCGTTGCCGTTTGAGACCCCAAAAGTGACTGGCGAGGAGTCTGAGACGGTCGGGACTACCGCAGAAAAATCCAAAGAGAAGGAATTTGGGCCAGCGTTGCCGAAGGTCACTGAGGCTGTTCCGGCCGGTTCGTTCGTTGTCCAATAGGCCTGATTGCGAAAAGTGAAAGTCACTTCACCTAAAGTAGAATCCTCGTGGACTTCATAGGTTGAACCGCTGACGAGGCCAATAGGATTCAGATCGGTGAACAAAACCGCAACGCTGGGGTTGTTGCCCAAGAAATAACCGGCGTTCATCGAGGACTGGCCACCGCTATTGATGTTGGCTCCGGCAGCAAAAGTGACATAACCGTTGGAACCGATGAAAGCCTGGGTGTACGTTTGGCCGTAGAGGGTGATGGGAACTGTAAGTTGGTGGGCGACGAAGTCATCATCGTTTTGAAGATAGACGGCGTCAAAGAGAGTTTGTTGACTCACACTCACAGTCTTGTTGACGACGAGCCCGGAAGCAAAGTTGATCTGTACATCATAGACCCCGGCAGGGGCCCCAGCGAAATTCGGTGTGCCTAGAGCGAGAGTTTGGCCATTGCGACTTTCTGCTGGCTGGGCATTGGGGAAAGATAATGGGCCGCTAGCGCCCGTGTCATCGAGAATCGCCAGGACCGTTCCCAAGTAGGGCCCACCCATGTTGCCAGCGGGATCAAAAACAACCGTGCCAGCCCCAGTTCCCATGGGATCAAAACCAAAATAAGAACCGCTGAGGGTGAGGAGATCGTTGCCTTCGTTGACGATGGTTGCCAGAGACAAGTCTTGAACAGTATCATCGGGCAATTGACTCGGTGGAATACTGTCATAGCCGTTGGCGCCCGTTGTCCCCAATCCACTCTTAGGGATGAAGATCAGGACACTGGCGTCCCAGCTTTCGGTGATATTGTTGTAGTTTCGCAGGCTGCCGTTTCCGTCCCAGCCCAAGTTGCTCAGGTTGGCGGTTCCCAAGTCATGTTCTTATACCTGGGCAATACCACTCCCTGCTGACTGTGCTTCTGTCCTTAGATTGACATCGAAGGCACCGCCCAGCAGCGCTGTTCCTCCAGGGGTGTGGCCGATGAGACCCCGCCCTAAGCCGACCATCGCCGCCGGATCGAGGCTGGTGATACT
>JAJRYU010000495.1 GCA_024275615.1 Planctomycetota bacterium | reverse complement strand
GGTGAGATTGGTGCGGGCAAGACGACGATGTGCCGAAGCATGTTGAAGCAACTTGACGAAAGCACCTCGACGGCCTTGATTACCAATCCCAGGCTGACCGGCATCCAACTACTCTATAGTGTTGCCCGAGAGTTCGGCCTCGACGTTGATCAGGTCAATCGTGTGGCCATTCTGGACGCCATTTACGAGTATCTGATTGAGATGCTGGCCCAGGATAGAAACGTTATTTTGGTGATTGATGAGGCCCAGAACCTACCTCTGAGCACTCTTGAAGAAGTGAGGTTGATTTCAAACCTGGAAACAGAGACCGAGAAGTTGATTCAGATTCTCCTTCTTGGGCAGCCTGAGTTGAAGAGGAAACTGGATCATCCCAGCCTCTTGCAGCTGCGGCAGCGCATTGCCATGCGCTATCATCTGACCGCCCTCGATCAGGAAGAAATGCAAAAGTACATTCATCATCGCATGCAAATCGCTGGTCGCCATCATCGTGTCCGGTTTTCATCGCGCGCATTGTCGATGATCTACAGGTATTCGAATGGCGTACCGAGGTTGGTGAACTTGCTTTGCGATCGTGCCCTGATCACAGCTTTCACCATGGAAACCAACAAGATCGCCGCAAATGTAATACTTGCCGCCATTCGGGAGATCGAAGGGCCAGAGTGGACCTTTAAGAAGGCGGCCGCAGAAGAGAAGGAAACAAAGAATCGGAAGTCATTTTTAAGACTACCGTTTTTCGCCAGCAAAACACGATAAGTGTTTGGTGGTATTGAGGATTGATGCATGGGTCGGATACACGACGCTCTCAAGAAAGCTGAAGAAGAGCGCAAGAAGAAGCGTGAGGAAAAGGAAAAGGGGGCGGTTCCCGTGGGGGGGCGTTCTGTGCCCAGATCCGAGTCTCACAATCCCAGCGCTGCAGTCGCAGAAGAGTTGCCCACCAGGGCTCGCTCGGTTCCCCACATTGATGAGCTCGCACGAATCCCAGATCCAGCGGTTGATTCGAAAAGCAAGAAGAAGGGCATCGCCGGGAGTCTGAAAAGAGCTGCTGAAAGCGCGCCTGCTCGGAAGAGCAAACATTTTGGCGAACTACTCCTTACATGGCATGCTCCGACGGATCAACGAAGCGAGCAAATCCGATCTCTTCGAACCAATATTGTCAATCTCGACCCCGCACCGGTGATCATGGCCTTCGTGAGTGCCGTTGGCGATGAGGGAGCTAGTTTGACGGCAGCGAATTTGGCCGTCTCTTTCGCCGAGGACAAGAGTCAGCGAGTTCTCCTCGTTGATGGGAATCTGCGCAACTCCGGGCTCCATAAATTCTTTGGCATGGCTCAAGATGCTCCTGGGCTTACGGAAATACTGGAAGGGCATCTCGATGCCGACAAGGCTGTCCTTGAGTCCGGGATACCTAGCCTTTTCTATGTCACCGCCGGGCGCTCCGTCGAGAATCCTGGAGCACTGCTCTCAGGCCAAGTGATTGGCGAGACGTTTGCTGCTTGGCGCAAGCGATTCGACCGCATTCTCATTGTTCTGCCACCCGTTACCGACGCCAATGACGCGGCTGTGGTCGGGCGCGAGGTTGACGGCACTGTGATGGTGATTAAGCTCGGCTCGACGCCGCGAAAAGAAACTGAGCACGCCCTCGGATCTTTGGCTTATTCCGGTGTCCGTGTTCTCGGCTGCGTTGTGACCAACGCAAGTGTGGCTAAGGATCCGACTCGAACAAAGTCTTGATGGCAGGCTTAGATGGACATTCTTTATCTCGTTCACCGGATCCCCTTTCCTCCAGACAAAGGTGACAAGATAAGGTCTTTTCGCTGGCTAAATCACCTGGCCGAAAAGCACCGTATTCACCTTGTCACTCTCTATGACGACCCAAACGACCTTATTCACTTAGACGCGCTTAGCGAATATTGCGCCACACTGCGGGCCTTTCGGCTGAATCCCTTGTCTGCCAAATTGCGCGCCTTTTTTGCACTTGCCAGCAAAGGGCCCCTGAGTTTGCCCTATTTCTTCCATCCGGAAGCCAAGAAGGCTGTGAGCGAAATCTTTTCGCGAGAGCCCATCGATTTGGCTCTTGTCTATTCTTCTTCCATGGGACAATACGTCGAGAGCAGCAATCATGTGCCACGAATCCTCGATATGGTTGATGTCGACTCCGCCAAATTTGCCAGTTATGCCGAGTTGGGCACAGGAATCCAAAGCCGCATATATGGGCTGGAAGCACGGCGGCTTGCTCGCTACGAGGAATCTCAGGTGAGATCGATGGACCGGATCATTCTTTGTACTGAACCGGAAGCTGAACTCCTCTCAAGACGTGTAAGAGACACAAGAAGTGTTGTCGCCATTGGCAACGGCACCGTCCCGCCGCGGGAATCTGACATACCCGCTGAACGGCCATCTTCCAAGATCGTCTTTGTTGGAGCGATGGACTACCAACCAAACGTGGATGCCGTCGTTTTTGCAGCGAAAGAAATCATGCCTCGGGTTCGTGAAAAAGAGCCGGAGGCGTCCTTTGTTATTGTTGGGCGCGATCCGACAGCCGAGGTGAAGAAGTTAGGCACGCTTCCAGGCATTTCGGTTACCGGGCCAGTCAAGAACATCAACACCTATCTCGCGGACGCTTGCTTGAGTTTGGTCCCTCTACGCATCGCGCAGGGCATACAGAACAAAGTCTTAGAAGCGATGGCGTGGGCGCTCCCTGTGGTCACCAACAAACGGATTGCTATTTCCTTGGAGTCAGATGATAGCTCGATTCTCTGCTCGGCGGAGACCGCTGAGGAGTACGCCGAAGAGGTTCTCCGCCTTCTCGGCGACGCGAAATTGCGCCAGAGTATTGGCAAGAAAGCGCGCGAGTTTGTGATCGACAATTTCAGTTGGGAGCCGCGATTGGCTCAGCTGGATAGATTGATCGAAGAGGTCGTTGGCCAAGAAAAGGCGGGCCAACGATGATC
>JAJRYU010000494.1 GCA_024275615.1 Planctomycetota bacterium | reverse complement strand
CATCTCTTCCAGATACGAATAGCCGTGGGACTTGATGCTCTCCGGTTCAATGCATTCCAAGACCTCACGCCGATAGCATCGAAACCCGGCGGTGCAATCACGGACTGGAATGCGCAACAAGGAACGAGTCAAGTAGTTCGCACCGCGAGAGAGAATGCGGCGTCCCAAACCCCAATTCTCGATGCGACCGCCTTTCACGTAGCGAGACCCAATCATCACATCATAGCGGTCTGTCCCGGCAATGAGTGCGGGAATGGCTTGGGGGTCATGTGAGAAATCAGCGTCCATGGTGATTATGGCATCAGCACCGTGCGCCAAAGCAAGACGAATACCAGCGGCGTAGGCACTCCCAAGCCCAAGTTTCTTCGGCCGGGAAATGAGCCTCAATTTGTCGGAGTTTTGTGACAAGGCGATCACCCGGCCAGCCGTGCCATCCGGTGAGTGGTCATCAACAACGATGATCTCAGTAATGGCATCTTGGGCAATAAGTTGCCTAAGGAGATCATCAATGTTCTCAATCTCATTGTATGTTGGGACAACGACCGTGACTTGCACGAACTTTCCTCTCAAGAATGCCGAATGGTTCGACGGGCGAAGCTACCGAGCAAGTCCCCAGAAATGATGATCATCGAATTGATGACGATAAAGAACAACGCCTTGTCGTAGTGAAAATAGGCGAAGGCATGATCAATATGCAAACCCAAAGTGTGAATGGCCAAAATCCCCAAGATGGCCGTCTCGCGTATGCAAGTTTCCCAGCGATAAAAGAAATAGACGAGGAACTGCCGAAAAGCCCTGGGAGCGACGCCTATGATAGCAACCGGCCCCATACGTCCGCCTAACCCTGCCAGAGCTTCGAGAGGTTTTCTTTCCAAATCCTCGACGGTCTCACTGGTCAGTTTTGCCAGAATCCCAGCATTGTGCAACGCCAACGCCAGAACACCCGCGAAAGCCACAGGCCCAAACAAGATCAGGAGGAGAAAGGCCCACAAGAACTCTGGAATCGCGCGCAGAACGATCAAGAGGCCACGCACCAAGAAGAAAATCCCATACCGCAATGCCACACCGATTGCGGACCCTTGGCCGTCTGCAGGCAGAAAACCTCGGGCACATGCCACATTGCGAGACGCTGGCATAATGAGAAAAATAGCGATCACCGCGGCCAGAACGATGGCAAGAATAGAGATCGATATGGTTTCAAGGACTCCCTGCCAACCCACTTCGCCCCAAGTCTCGGACAACCACGCCAAGAAGTTGGCACTGTCCCACCGCAAGTAGACTTCGCCATGGGCGTCCTTGGCTCGCAGGGGAAAAGGAATGACGTCTGCTACAAATTGAGTCGGCACATGAAAACGGCTGGCTCCGGTAACGGGATGGGTCAGGTTCAGGTCAAGAGCAAACCAACTCCCAGCACACAGCATCGAAAAAACGATGAGGCTGGCCAAGAGAACTCGGTCCTTGGGCGCAGCGTGCCTGAGCTCGCGGATTTGTACATCCCTTGTGGCCGCGCTCATCGCCATGCTGCAATCCTCCGTCGAAGAGCACCGCTCATGAACTCCGTGGCGATAAGAATGAAGAACAAGACGTAGAGGTAAGTCCATGCCTCGCGATAGTAGTGATAGCTCACCGCATTTTGAATGCCTTGGCCCAGTGTCTCGAATCCGATGAAACCCAGAATTGCGCTGGACCGAAGAGAACAATCGAAACGATAGAACGTGTACGACAGCATGGCACTGGCAGCACGTGGCAGAAGGCCAAAGACAAAGATGCCAAGATTCGATCCTCCACAAGCCCGCAGTGCATTGGCTGCACTGCGGTCAGTTTCATCGAGGAGCTCAGCGTAGATCCGACCTAGGGTCGCAGCGTAGGGGATTGCTATGGCGAGAATCCCACAGGTAATGCTGAGGCCAAAAACTGAGACGCCAAGTATGGCCCAGAAGATCTCGTGAATAGACCTCATGAACGCCATGACTGATCGTGTGGACGTCAAGAGAATTGGTTTCATGACACGCCTGGAAAACCTGAGCCAACGGTTCTCCATGACTACGGAATCCACAGCCCAAAAAGCTTCGCTTGCCAAACAACCAAGTATGAAACCGCCAACAATAGCCAAACTCATCGCCGCGAAAGCAACAAGAATCGTCGTCGTTGCGGCCCTCTTGACTTCAGGCAAGAGATTCAGCGTCTTATCGGCTTCCCCAGTCAACGTTGGAGCGAATGCCTTGCCAAAAAAGTCTCTAAACTGAGCCAGCCCATCGTCGGGTGCGCCTTCGCCGAAAAGGTCCAGATTCACAGCGGCCGCGACGGTGAGCCACAAGACAATGACAGCCATCGTCCACGATCTGTTCCAGAACATTTGGCGCCCCGGCATTCCTGATTTGCCGCTTGCGGAAGCCACTAGCTACGCGCCTCAAGTTCGTAGAGCGCTTCGAGGTCGTGGACACCAACGGTCGTGGCCGTTTTGTCAAATTCGATGCGCCCAGCGCGCATGCCAACAAGTCTCGTGCAGAATTTTCTGGCGAGCTCAATGTTATGGAGAGACACAATGATAGTCTTGCCGGTCTCCTTGTTGATGCGGACAAGGAGTTCCAACAGATCCTTGGCTCGTGCGGGATCGACGGCACTCACAGGCTCATCGGCGAATATGGCGCTGGGGTCTTGAAAGAGAACACGAGCAATAGCCACTCTTTGTTGCTGGCCGCCGGACAACTTTGATGTGCGCTCGAACATCTTGTGGGTCAGTGCAACACGTTCCAAACAAGCGTAGACGCGATTGAGATCTTCCTTGCACGGCCAGATCAAACTCCGCAAAGCCCCCCAGATACCCATGTATCCCAGTCTGCCAGCGACGACATTGGCCACGACCTTCAATTCGGGCACCAAGTCTAGGGATTGATGGATAAATCCGGTGTTCCGACGACGGGAGAGGAGTTCTTTTTGTGAAAACTGACTCACCATACGCCCGCCAGCGGAGACCTGCCCCGAGCTGGGTTGCAACATGCCACCAAGAAGTCTCAGGAGAGTCGTCTTGCCAGCACCACTTGGACTAATGATCCCCACAACCTCACCGGTCTCCACACCGAGACAAACGGAGTCGAGAGCAATGGTATCACCGAACTTCTTGGTGACTTCTTGAATCAAAAATGCATGGTCGCCCTGGTTTGCCATCAGTCGCGAATCACACCCAGAGCTTGGGCCGTGGCGCGAATACCCTGGTAGTCGGAGTTGGCCGCTTTGATAAAGCGCTTGCGCGGGCATGCATCCAAGATTTTCTTGTGTTTGGGATTACTGTAGTCAAGCGCCAAGAGAGCGTGCTGCAACTTGGCTTTGAAACCAGCGCCATAGACAACATCAATGTCACCAGGAACAGACCAATTGTAATCGGCGTAACTAGGGGTTTTCCAAATCACGTAGGCTATACCTGTTTTTCCTGCGGCTTCCTTAGTCTCCCAAGTCTTGCCATTGACGGCCCCAACTTGAAAAGCCCCCCCAGCCACGGCATCGATGGTCAGGTCGTGGCTACCAGAGAACCCAGGCTTGCGGCCAAAGACTTCTTCCGGGGACTTGCCCAAGTGCTCGCGAATGAAAGCTTCGGGCATCAACCGACCGGACGTGGAGCTCTTATCGCCGAAAGTGAACGACTTGCCGACAATTCCCATTGGAAATTCGGCGCTTGGTTTGAGACCTGATGATGGGTGCGCAATGAAATAGGAATAGAAAGCGGCATCTGCTTCACCTTGGGCGATAGCCTCCCCATCGGTTCGTTCTCGGGCTTGAACACCAGTTAGCCCGCCGAACCAGGCCAGGTAGACTTCCTTGTTGGTCATTGCGGCAACAGCCAAAGCATAGTGAGTAACAGGCTTGAAGACGACCTTGATGCCAAGCTCTTCGCTCAAATAAGCCGCCATAGGTGCAAATCGACTTCGCAGATGGGAGATGTCCTTGTCTGGAATCGCGGTGAAATAGAAGGTCTTCGGCGTGTCATTTGGGCCCACGTTGGCTTCGTCTACACAGGAAGCAAGAGACAGAGAAAGTACCAAGGAGATGGAGGCCAAGAACCAGGTTTTCATAGGTCTTTCCTAAAGCGGATCGACCCTGTTAGGTCAATCAGGATGGACTTGGGACTGGAGACGAATCACTTCTGCGGCAACTGCCACAGTTGGCACATATTCACAGAATGCGTGCCGAGCGAGCCCAAGATCGTCTGGCAAAGAACGTCTTCATGGCAGAATTGTAATCAGAAAATACCCGAGGAAAACACACAAACCGGGATTCGGTAAACACTTCCGGCTCTGAGGCGCTGCCCATGACAATCGGAGCTTGGGCACGAACACGCGTCGTTTGGATTCTCTGATTGGACGGGATTCGATATTGACGGGGGCAGGATTGGTTGAGCCAACCGCCTCAAGTCGTTGAAGCGGGTAGGCTTAGGTCAAATCGACGAGGACGTGCGAAAACGTCGGACTACCACTTCTTGGTGCGGCGTGCACCGTGGTTTGCTGGACGTTTGCCGCCATTGGCCTTCTTGATCTTGCGTTTGTTCTTAGCCATCGCTCATTCCTTTCAATTCCGCCAACTCCTGCTGGCGAGGACGGACAATATATCTAGCCTCGTTGGCGGCACAAGGCATTCCTCTAATTCCTCATGGCCGCATCAAAAGCCCGCTCCATAGCAGCCCTGGTCTTCGCTTGAGGCTCGTTTGTGTGTTCTGTCGACACGAACCAAGCCTCAAAAGGCGAAGGCGCCGGCATCACACCTTGCGCCAAGAGTTCGTGAAAGAAGACTTGATGGCGTGATCTATCTCCACTCATAACATCGGCCAGATTCTCCACGGGATGGGAGGAGAAATAGGGGCAGAACATAGAGCCGACTCGATTCACGACAAGCGAGCAATCGACCTTGGCTGCGGCCTCTTCAATAATGCCCACGATGGCGGCGGCGTTTCCTTCGAGCACATCATAGATGCCGGGTTTTCTCAGCTCTGTCAAAGCCACCAATCCTGCGGCCACCGCAAGAGGGTTACCTGAGAGAGTTCCAGCTTGATACATGGGCCCCAAGGGAGCCACCAGATTCATGACGTCACTACGCCCTCCATAAGCTCCCACAGGAAGCCCACCACCGATAACCTTGCCCATCGTCGTCAAGTCGGGGCGGATATCAAAGAGCTCCTGGGCCCCTCCGGGTGCGACCCGAAAACCTGTCATGACTTCATCGAAGACCAACAGAGCGCCGAATTCATCGCAGAGGTCACGAAGGCCAGCCAAGAATCCGGGCTGCGGCAAGACACAACCAATGTTGCCAGCAATCGGTTCGACGATGATGGCGGCGAACTGATCAGGCCTTTCAACCAACAAACGACGTACGGATTCCAGATCATTGTAATCAGCTACGCTGGTGAGCTCAGCGTAACCATGAGGAACACCTGGACTGTCCGGATTGCCCAACGTCAAAGCCCCTGAGCCCGCTTTGACCAAAAAACCATCGCCATGACCGTGATAACAACCATCAAATTTGATGAATCGATCACGGCCAGTGAAAGCACGCGCCAAACGGATGGCACTCATGGTTGCTTCGGTACCAGAATTGACCAAACGAACCATGTCGACGGAAGGCACCATGTCGCAAATGAGCGTGGCGATTTCGGTTTCGGCTTCCGTGGGTGCGCCGTAGGAAGTCCCTCGCGCCAAAGCTTCTACGAGAGCGTCGTTGATAGCCGGATGGGTGTGACCAAGAATTTGAGGACCATAGGAAAGTACAAAGTCCACATATTCCCTGCCGTCTTGATCCCAAACATAGGCGCCCTTGGCTCGATCGACAAAGACTGGATCGCCACCGACGGACTTATAGGCCCGCACCGGGGAGTTTACACCACCAGGGATCACCTTCTTTGCACGCTCAAATTGATCGGACATAGCTACCTCGTTTCTGCCGCTAGCTGCTCCAAAAAAGAGCGCTCTCAATCATATTAGGACGGCACCTTGAGGCACCCAAGGGCCGGTTTAGGTACAAATCGCAGGTCGGATGCAAGACGGGAGTCTCTTCTTGCGAAGGGGGATGGGAAAATTGCATTGAAAAAGCGAACAGATGGGAAAACGCCAGATCTCGCGGTACTACTGGACGTAGCAGAAAGCGAGGGCAAATTGGCAGGTCGAGGTCACTGTCAGCCTGATATCCCGCCCCTTGAAAACCTCACGAATCTCGTCGGCGACCACCGTGCATGCGATATTCCCGGTCTTTGTTGGCAGTGACAGACTCAGAGCTTCGAACCCGACAAACCGATGAGTCATCGGGAATTGCGCTTTGTAGAACGCTTCTTTCGCTGAGAACAATTGCAAGGCGCTCTTGCTTTGGTTTTCTTCATCCAAATCCAGAAGTTTAGCGCGCTCTTCTGGCCTGAAAATCTTGTCGAAAAGTTTAGCCACTAAACCCCCTCGGCATTCCAAATCGACACCAAGGGATTGGCAGTCCTCCTGTCGAGCCACAAGAGCAATGACAATGCCGCCCGAATGAGTAATACTACCCACCACTCCTTTTGGCCAAATCGGCTCGCGGTGTCGGCCGCTCAAGAGTGGCAAAGCGGCCTGGCCAAGTTTCTCAAGAAGCGACCGCACGAGGAGCCGAGTCGTAGTGAATTCTTCTAGGCGTTTTTTGCCATAGGGCTGCGCTTGGTTAGCCTCTTCAGCCAACAACTCACCAGGGAGCGAACCACATTGGGCAACTCCGCCGTGGACGAAGGAGGGCAAGAGCCCGGCAAGTTCTCTTTCGACTTCTGTGATGGAAATATCAGTCATCGTTTTCGCCGAGTAAGGTGCTCCAAGGCTACCGCGAGTAGTCCTTCGTTAGAAGGTCTTGCGGCGACATGAATCAACTGCCATCCCCGCTGCTTCAATTCTTTGGCGGTTGTTCTGCCGATTGCCAAAGCTGAGACCCTCGCTTTGTCATGGGCAAGAGCCGTCTCATCCAGAACCGCTTCCAAATGGCAGACGGCGGAAGGGCTCGCAAAAATAACAGCCGTGTTCTCGGCAAGATTCAATTCATGGCGTCGAAGGGGATTAGTCACCTTATATGCGACAAAGGAAAGCACCCGCGCACCCGCGCGTTCAAGTGGTTCGAGCGCTTTGCGATCGGCAAGGTTGCTCCTAGGCCAAAGGACAGCATGCCCGCCAAGATTCCTGGACTCCAGACGTTTCACGAGATCGAACATACCACCAGATTCGCTGACGACAGCCACTTTCCACCCTGCCGCACGAGCCGCTTTGGCAGTTTGCTCACCAACTGCGAAGACGGAGAATCTTCCCATCGACGGGGCCAAATCTTTCAACGCCTTGACCGCATGAACACTTGAGACAACGACATCATCGACGTCGTCGACCAAACCCCGCTCTTCCGCTGCCAAGATCACTGCCTCAAACTCAATCGCTGGCTTTATCGTGATGTGAGCACCTAGGCCTTCAAGCATGATCCCAAGCTCTTCCCCGGCGGTGCCCGGGCGAGTGATGAGAATGCGATGTCCGTCGAGTGGTCGCAAGGGGTTTAACTTCCCGGCAGCGAATCGATCAATCGACCGCAGCCATTGTCCAAAAGAAGTTGGGCTATTTGCAGCCCGGCGTCTGCACCATCAGCATCGGCCGGGAAATCAAGACGTGCGTCAACGGCTTCGCTACCGTCTGCGTTGTAGACTTTCGCCGCTAAGCGCATCTCAGCGTTCTCGTAAGTAAACGACACACCTAAGGGCACATTGCAGCCACCGCCCAACTTCCGCAGGCATGCTCTCTCGGCTTGGACAATGCGCCACGTCGGCTCATGGTTGAGACCACCAACAATGCGAGCCATGGTTTCGTCATCGCTGCGAATCGTAATCGCCACAGCCCCTTGACCAACTGCGGGCAAAACATCTGAGACAGAAAAGACCGATGCAATTCGGTGAGCAAGACCGAGACGCACCATCCCTGCTCGTGCCATGACAATGCCATCGACTTCGCCATCATCAACAAGCTGAACTCGAGTGGGGACATTGCCTCGGATCGGAACGATCTCAAGGTCCGGGCGGAGGCGCTTGATCTGAGCAACCCGGCGCACGCTCCCTGTGCCCACCCGAGCTCCCTTTGGTAGAGACTCGAACGGCTGAGCACTGATGAAACAATCTTCCACTGGTCCCCGCGGTAGAACGGCGGCGAGAACCATGCCTTCGAGTTCGGCAGTCTCTAAATCCTTCAAACTATGGACGCCCAAATCCACGTCGGAACGAAGGAGCGCAGCATCAAGCTCAGCGGTGAAAACAGCAGTACGCCCAAGCTCTGCAATCGTCACATCGGTCCGCTTGTCGCCCAAGGTTTTTACCTTGACGATCTCGACATCGCGCATGGGAGCTTCACGAGAAAGAAGGTCCTGCACGCATTCCGCTTGCCACAGGGCCAAAGCTGAGCCACGGGTTCCAAGACGAATCAGTTTGTGGTCTTCCAACATCATCACAGAGCTTCCTTGAGAAAAAGTTCGTACGCACCTTGCACCTGTTCCAAGGACACATGAGTACGACTTGAGAGTTTCAGAGTATTCAACGAGACGCCCAACAGGCGCTTAGCCAGTTTTTCGGCGTCGGCACCAAAGACATCGGCATCGGTACCCTTGAGGGTCACGGCAAGGGTCTCGTCGAATGCGAGTTTCATTTCTTGGACCAAAGGCGCCAACTCAGAGAAGTGCTGCTTGGCGAGAAACTTGTGCACTTCAGCGACGACGATTTCTTTGGATTTCTCGGCCTCTTCCAAGCGATCGCTTTTGGCATCATTAATGAGTCGAGTGAGGTCATCGATATCAAAACGGAAAACACCAGGCATCTTGGCAATTTCTGTGTCCATCGACCGAGGAACAGAAATGTCAACAAAACAGCGAGTCCGGCGAGGAGCACCTGTCAAACAAGATTGGTCGACCACACACTCGGGAGATTCAATGGCACCAACGATCAGGTCGGCTTGGTGTATTTCCGCAGTAATATCATCAAGGCCTCCACTCCGACCATTTAACTCCGAAGCGGCTGCTTCGGCTTTCTCAACGGTACGATTGAGCAAAACCAATTCGCTGATGCCCTCAGTCTTCAGATGACGCGCTGTTTGCAGTCCGGTTTCGCCCGCACCAATAATCAACGCCCTCTTGCCGTCGAGCGATCCAAAGATCTTGCGAGCGAGCTTGACGGCTGTGGCCGCCACGCTAACGCTGCCCATGGCGATCTGGGTGT
>JAJRYU010000493.1 GCA_024275615.1 Planctomycetota bacterium | reverse complement strand
AGGCCTCATCATCAAACCGAGAACGCCAAGGCCCATGAGCGCCTTGCACTTTACGCCAAGAGATCTCGACTCAGCACGGCATCGCAATGGCCAACTGAAACACTACACAAGGCTCGTGGCAAGGCCCGAGACCTATGTCCATATCGACGCTAGGCAAACCGGTCTGGGTGGTGCATCCTGTGGACCAGGCCCCATGCCGAAATACCGCTTCGATGCCAACAAACCCGTCCAATTCACCTTCACGCTCATACCCTTCGCGAGCGAGCTGGGAGCTCTTGCTGCCTTGGCACGCCCCAACCATCGCTATTTGCAACAACCGTCGATACAGCGGGACAAAAGCGGCCTCGTTGAGATCCACAGTGCAAATTCCGACTCTGTTGTTCGTTTCACCATCGATGGTAGGGATCCGCAGTCAAGCTCCACCGTCTACCGTGGAGCTTTCCATGAGACCGATGCCGTTGAGATCCGCGCGCGAGCATTCAAAGAGGGCTTTCCCTCAAGTACCGTTGCCACGGCGAAATTTGAAAAAATGAGACCGCTCATCCACGTCGATCGCAATCAATGGACGATTCACAAAGTCGATTCTGAACAGGCGGGGGAGGGTTGGGCCAAACACGCCATCGATGGCAATCCTGAGACGTTTTGGCACTCCAATTGGCAAACAACAAAAGACGTTCAACCCCACGACCTCCAGATCGACTTCGGCAAGGATCTACACTTGGTGGGTTTCAGCTATTTGCCCCGCCAAAGCGGCCGCAATGGCTGGATCAAGAACTACGCCGTTTATCTCAGCGAAGACGCCAAGACCTGGGGCGAGCCGATAGCCAAGGGGATCTTCCCCGCCAACCAATCGATCCAAGTCGTGAAGTTCGAGAATCCAACCCATGCTCGATTTCTTCGCCTTGTTTCTTTGTCAGAGGCGGCCGGAGCCTATTACACCACTGTCGCCGAACTCGACGTCCTGGCAATCAAATAGGCAAGGGGTCACTTCTTCTCGATCTTGAGCATGTCGAAGAGTTTACCATCCAAGTCAAAGGACTTGATTTCCAGCGTCTTGCCATTCACCGCCACGTAGCAGAAATGATGGCCGTGCCTCACGGTGTTTTGGAAAAACGGACGGATCGGGCCAGCAGTCTCAAGTGGGCCACCGGCGCCACCAGTCACCATGTAGAGGGTGCCCTTGTTTGGCTCTGTGGCCTTGTTGCCACGAATTGGCCAGGTGCGTTCATAACTGTGAATATGACCATTACAGACGATGTCGACTTTGTACTTGTCGATCAGGGCCACCAGTTCTCTTACTCTCAGATCACCCTTCGTCGAAGGGCCGTGCCAGGTATCGCCATAGTCGTTTTCATCTGAGCTATAGGCCGGATGGTGATAGCTTACGATCTTCCATGTGGCTTTCGACTTTGCCAGTTCTTTGGCGAGAAACTTGTATTGCTCTGAACCAGGGGCCACGTTCCGATTAGTGTCCAGCATGAAAAACTGAGCATTGCCATAACGAAACGTGTAGTAGTATTCGGGATCGGGCAAACTCATGTAGTCGTAATAGAAATGCGCGTCACGCTCGTGATTGCCTAGGACCGGAAACAGCGCCACCCGTTCCAGCAGAGGTTTCATGCTGCTAAAGAACTGCCCCACCCATTGCTCTTTTATCGTGCCGGTATCAACAAGGTCACCGGGATGAAGAACAAAGTTGGGCCGCAACCCCCAAGCAAATTTTGCCAACGCCCCCGAAACTTTGGGATTTCCTTGAGTATCACTCAAGACGGCAAAAGCAAAGGGGATATCGTCGCCCGGCGCTGTTTGAAAACTGAGAATCGGGCTGATGAGTTCTCGCCCCAAATCGTCTGCGGTCAGTACGCGGTAGTAGTAGGCCGTATTCTCCTTCAGGCCAGCGATTCGTACTTCATGAAGTTTGGAGGAACCAGCGGTCGCAGCTTTCATGTCAAAGACCGGCTTTTTTTGACCCTTCTCGCCGGTGAAAGTTACATGGTCGTCAAAAAGAACCAAAGACGAACTCGGCCGGGATGTTTCCCAACAAACCGTCATCCCCGTCTTCGTCGCCCATTGCAAATACGGGCTCACGGCGAAACGGAAATTGGGATCGAGAACGACATGGGGTTTGCTCTTGGTCAGTTTGGCGTTGTGAGAAAAACTGTGCTTGATCACCACAGATTTTGCCGTTTGCGAAAAAAGTCGCGCCGATCGGATGCGGCCATGAAAGGGGTTGAACTCGTTCTTGTCCCGATAGCCACCCAACATCAAAGGTGCACTCTTGGGGTAGAGAATGTCCCCAGATTGGATACGACTTTCGGCTTCCAGTTTGCCGTTTATGTAGAGGCATTGGACGGCCCCGTCATAGGTGGCGGCCACGTGATAGAAGCGTCCTTCTTCATACTTGGTCTTGCTAGTGACGAAGGTCATCTTGCCGTCACCATCGTCAGCTCCTACCGACGCCAAGCCAAAAGAAAAGGAATGAGAGTTGTAACCCAAGATCCAGCCGCGCTCACTGTCGCCGTTGTCTTGCGCTACCGAGAGAATGCCGCCCCACCTCGTTGGTGAATTGACAGCGACCCAGGCGTCCGCAGTGAGGTGGCGCTTGGGCATTTTTTGCTGTGACTTGGCATAATCCTCCGCCAAGATCACTTCGGTGGTCTTACCGTCAAAATACAGAGACTCTCCTGCGGAATCCTTGACAAACTTGACTTCTCCCCGGACTCGGCCAGAGACTCCGAGAATGGCCACGAATTTGCCGTCTTTGAACTCTCGGCTTGAGAGCCGCCAACTGCCAATCGGGTCCGGCCCGTCGTGAGTGGGAAGAAGGACGAGGATCAGTGCGGTCAAGATTTTCAAATGGCTCATGGCGCCATCTTACTTGTTTTTCTTCTTGCCTTTGTCCTTGTCGAGCTTTTTCAGCTCTTTCTCCCGTTCCAGGAAACTCGTGCCTTCCTTGATCCACTTGGGAGCCTCGTCTCCTTTCAAGTAGTGCCCAAACCATTCGCGGATACGCCAGTGGTAGTCCACTTGATTGGGTTTCTTCCTGAGGCCGTGGTTTTCGCCTTCGTAGACGAGCATGACCAATTGCTTGCCAGCGAGTCTTGCTGCGTTGTACATTTCAATGCCCTGATGCCAGTCAACAGCGCCATCCTTATCGCCAAAGGCGATAAGCAAAGGTGTCTTCATGGAGTCCATACCGAAGACTGGCGAGTTCGCAATGTAGGTATCCACGTCCTGCCAGAATGGT
>JAJRYU010000492.1 GCA_024275615.1 Planctomycetota bacterium | reverse complement strand
CATCCCAGTTTCCCAGGGAGCCGAGCTCACTGGGATTGTCTTGGAGGGGACTTCAAACACACCACTTCCCCTGGTGGTTGTTGTCTGCAAGTCGGCGTCTCGAGGTTTTCGGAATTCACAAGAAACAAGGACAGACGCCCATGGCCGGTTTCGGTTGGCAGGAGTTGCTCGTGGATGGCACGAACTCTCTTGTGACGCTGCCGGATTCACAATTGACGTCAAGAGAATGTTGAAGGACCATCGAGCCCTTCGCGGAGCATTTGAGCGACAATCCTCATCCAAGAAGGATGGGCAGTCAACTTCGGACGCCAAACGGACAAAAGTAGATCCCAAGTATCGTCGGTTCTTGGTCTTCGTCGGTGACGAGACTCTCCAAGATGAAGTTGTCATACGGGTGCTTCGTATGGGCCGCGTGCAAGGTCGTGTATTCGATGAAAATGGTGACGGCATCGCCGGAATTCAAGTCCACTTGGTGCCAAAGAACTCTGTTTTTGGGTTAAGCGCAAAGATGTCCGAGGCGGCTGGATACCCTGAAGCCACGACCAACAAAAAAGGCAACTACGAAATAGAGAACGTGTCCTTGAGAGAGTGGAAAGCTCTCTGTGACCCCCCGAACGGGGGAACGGTTGCAAGTCGAAGTTTCGAAGTCCTGTCTGGACAGGTCGTGGCTGGTATCAATCTACGCATCGTTCCTTCCGAGCCTTTTTCTTTCTTGGTTACCGATGAAGTTGGTGCCCCTGTTTCGGGAGTCAAACTGCGCCTCATGAAACAAGGCAAGAAGCCAAACTACTCAATTGTTGAAGTTGACGAAGTGACAGCAGATGGTGCGGGCTACGCTCTAAGCATGCGACTGGGCCAAGGGCATCATTTTATTCGCGTCGCCAATTCGGATGAAATGGGCCTTACGACAAAAAGAGACTTCGACCCAGCGATTGACAACTCCAAGGGCGGTCCTCGTCAAAAAATCATCACCTTGACTTCGGCTTTCACGCTGACAGGAAGAATCGTCGATGAGACAGAGCGAGCGATTCCGAATGGAAGAGTCTCGTTCGAGAGACTGACAGGTGCCGGTGTCTGGAAAGCAATTCGGTACAGAGAGTGCATCACCGACCAAGCCGGGAGATTCGAGCGTACAGTTGCCGTAGATGAGATCTATCGGATAGGTTCGGTATCTGTGCCTTCGGCGCTGGGGACGAGAAATTTCGAGATCATTCCGCGGGAAAACTTTTCGCCGGGAGATTTAGATCTCATTTTCCATGCTCGTCGAAAATAGCGGCGGGGACTTGATACAAAAAACCGCCCCGCAAGTGGATGACTTGCGGGGCGGTCTTGTATCGCTGTGCAACGATCGTGGGGGGGCATCGTTGCGACCGGGATCAGCGGAAGTAGATAAACTCGCCGGTGATGGTGTTGGCAAACAGGTTGAAGCTATTCGAAAGGTCGAAGCTGCCGCCACCGGTAAAGTCCTCGTAGACACTTAGTCCAGGAGAATAGCCAGCCCAGCCAAGGGGCGACAGGTCGAGATTGTTGGGTGTCGCTTGCTGCCCACTGGTGACGCCGGAGATGCCCTCGCTAACAGCGCAACTTCCGTAGTCCATGATAATGTGGCCATTGAAGTCCAAACTAATGGAGAACGTATTTGGGCCACCTTGCAAGTTGTCGTTGACGTTGATCCAACGAACGGTGAGAGCGGCGCCAGGCGTGCTTGTTGTATCCCATTCGACAGTGCCGCCGAGTTGAGGGTTAAGGTCGGTCCAGAGCCCCGCGATGGTGGGTGGGCCACCCAGAAAGAACGACTCGGTGACAAAGAAGGATGCGTTTGCTTGACCAAAGGTCAGGGTGCCGTTGGCATTGACGTGCGCTTCGGTGAATGTTTGACCCATGAATGGAAAGCTGAATCCCAAGGGAATCAATGCGGAGCCGTCATCGGTCAAAGTCAAAGGTGTAACAGTGCCCGTGCCGGGGAGTGCCGGGTGAATCGTACCTTTTGTCTGATTCGAGGCGGTGATACCCAGAGGGTTAAACGGGTCGACATTGAGGGCTTGAACATAAAAGAGCCCACCAACGACGGTGGGTTCATTGCTGACAATGCTCAATGATCCGTTGCCACTTCCATCGGCAAAGGT
>JAJRYU010000039.1 GCA_024275615.1 Planctomycetota bacterium | reverse complement strand
GTCAGAAAAAATGAAGAGCGTTATGAACTGAGCCGGAAGCTCGTCCATGCACTCAAACTCCACACCGCGCGGCATGACGGCAAGGGCCCCGACAGTGGAAAATTCTGCGCTGACCATGCCGTGCGGGACCGCAATTCCCTCTTGTAGTCCGGTACTGAGCTGGTTTTCTCGATCGAGAACAACCTGAAGCAGATCCTCGGCGTCATCGGCAATGCCCTGAGGAGAGTCCTCCACAACAAGGGCTACAAGGCGTGCCAACAGAGCTTCCTTTGTGTTGACCGCTGGGTCGACCAAGATGCGGTCAGAATTCAAAACATCAATCAGGCCCATGGAACTCCAATTCAGAAAGACGTGTCCCTAAACCATAGCAAATCATCCGGCGTGGACTATTTATCAATAGGTCGGACTCGGTTCTCAACTTCGATCACTTCTATCCCGATGACAATAGAGACGACGAAACCTCAACGGGATTAAGCATTTACCATTTCGGGGGAGCCGAATGGGCCGGAATTCGTTACCGTCAGGAAGGTTTGGCATAAGAGAAGAATGTCGAACGCAAAGGTTTGAGCCAAAATGTCTGCTTTGGGGGGAATAGAGCAGCGCGCTTGACGTCTGAGGTGCGTGAAAACTCTGTTTTTAACGACCCGTTCCCCAAATAGAATAGGCCTCGAAGACCGGGAAATCGGCGGAGATACTGTGAGATGAAGATTTTTGGCGGCTGGACCGCCTTATTGGCTCTGGTTCTTGTTTTCGTGACTGCTCCTTTGGTGGCGCAGATTGAAAGCAAAGCTGACGAGATTGCGAAGAAACTCGGTGATGATCGCTTCGTATTCGCGCTGTCGAAAGATGGCATGGAATTCGAGAAGTTCGTGCAGTTGGCGGCGCAACTCACGGGTAAGACTTTTGTCTACGATGCCCGGCGCATTAACAACAAGAAGATCAACATGATCGGTCAGAAGATCCTGAAACAGGAAGACCTCGTGTCTTTCTTGCAGGTCTTGTTCTTCGCACACGACATGGCGATCGTGCCTATCGGGCCTCCAGAAACAGAGGTCCTCATGATTGAGGACGTCAAGACCTCCCAATCTCTGAAACAACGGGCGGTATTTGTTTCTCGGGAAGAACTTGAGAAACGTCGGCGTCGTGTCGGCGAAATCATCGCGACAACGATTCCCCTGCGCTACATTCCGGTTGACAAGGCGCAGCGAGCCCTGAACAACATCGTTCAGGACCACCGCGCTGGGTTTGTCCATCCTATCGAGGAGTCAAACTCGCTCTTGGTCGCCAACTTTGCGCCCACCGTTTGGGCCATTTATCAGATGATCTTGGCCATGGATGTTCCGGTTCCAGAGAATGAACTGTTCTTTGAGCAACTATCCTTGGAATATCACGTTGCCGAAGATTTGGCACCGATTCTTGAGAACCTAATCGAGGTCCGGACTGAGATCAATTCCAGTGGTGGCGGCCGTTCTTCTTCATCAAGGTCAAGGCGCCCATCCTCATCGAACGCAAGCCAAACACCAGCCCCTCGCATCATCGCCGACCCACGCAACAACACGCTGTTGGTCTATGCCGTTGAAGAGTACATGTCGGAAATCAAGAAGCTGGTTCAGTTGCTGGATACGGAAGTTACCGAGTCGGTCAGTAACATCCATTACTACGAACTAAGAAACACCAACGCTGAGGACATCCAAGATGTCCTCACCGACCTGCTCCAAAATACTGGGAGCCGAGGAACTCGGGGGTCGGGCTCCGGCGGCAGCCGAGGCACCAATCGTTCTTCAAGCTCTCGAACGAACACAGGTTCGAATAATCAAACCGAAGTCAATATCGTTGCTGACACCAACACCAACTCCTTGTTGATCACAGCAACGCGAGCGCGCTTTGAAGAGATTGCCGAAATTATCGCCAAACTCGATAAACGCCGCCCTCAAGTTTTGGTTCAAGCCGCGATTGCCGAGCTTTCCGACCGTGACTTGGAAAACATTGGTGTTGAAATTGCCCAAGTCGAAAACGGACAAGATGGCCTTTTCGGCGTCAGCAACTTCGGCCTCTCGTCGATCCAAAACCGTAATGGCAGCACAACGGGTGGCACAGGCACAGGCGGTGGCGGCGCCACCGGCGGCACAACCGCATTGGACATGATCAGCGACTTGGTCCGCGTACCCAATCTCGACGCCCAAGGCTTGGTCACAGGTGTGTTTACTAACTTCATCGAAGTGCCGCTCTTGGTGCAACTTTTCAAGCAGACCATCAAGGGTAACTTGGTGTCGGTGCCTTCAATCTTGGTGAATGACAATCAGGAAGCCCACATCATTGTTGGCGACGAGATTCCGACCACGGCCATTAACCAGGGCCAAATCACCAACCAAACATCATTTGCTGGTTACCAATCGGCGAACCTGGAACTTTCCATTTCGCCGACCATTTCCAATGACAACTACCTACGCCTCAACATCTTTCTGAGTATTCAAGCCTTCACCGGCGCCCAGATAGATCCCAGTGTGCCTCCTCCCCGCTCGACGCGCGAAATCCAAACGAACATCACTGTTCAAAGTGGCCGCACCGTGGTCATTGGTGGACTGACGACAGACAACTTGCGAGAGACTGTCAGTGGTATTCCTTTGCTTTCAGATATTCCTGTACTCGGCTACTTGTTCCGCACCAGCGGTATTCAGCGAGACAAGACCACACTCTATGTGTTCATCACACCAACGATTTTGAACGATTTCCACGAATTGGAGCGCATCTCTTACGAGCGCAAGCTGGAAATCGCCAAGCTCGAAGGACAAGTACACATCGTTGATCCTGAATTCCGAAGGCTCGATATCGGTGATGAAGAAATCGGCATCGAAGCGATCGAAGCTTCTGGGCATCTTGATTTGCCACAGTACAAGCCAAGTGTTGCACCAACAGATCCGGATGAAGGAGCTGATGCACGCGGCGTCCCCATAAAGCCGAATACTCCGCTGAAGAAAGAAGAAGATCACGGAGAAGGAAACGCACACAAGGAAGATGGCGCCAAATTGGCCCAGCCTCCAGGGGGTGCTGACATGTTTTCTGCCCCACTTCCAAAGGCAAAGGAAAAAGCGGTGGAACAATCAGACAACAAGAAGCCTGACACAAAAGGCACGACCGCCCGCGGTGGTCAAAGAAAAGTGGGTGGTAAACCAAAACCCGCAACAACGGGTGGCTTCTAAAGGTTAGAGGCGTCCGGCCCTTCTGCCCCAAAGCAGGAAGGCGATGAAATGAAATGGGACGCCACGGGTTCAATGGGAACCCGTGGCGCAACCCATCTTGGGATTCGCGATCGAGGAGTCATCGGAACGTGAAAGTGCAGATTCTCGACATACTCGAGAGCTCCGGAAAACTTGATGAGCGCACGATGCAGGATTGCCTTCGCATCGAACGCGACACCGGGCAGTCTTTAGACAAGATCGTTCAACGCCGTGGCATCATGACGGAAGATGAGTTCAACAAACTCTATGCCGATGCCATGGGAACACCTTTTAGGGAAGTCATCAGCGACGCCCAGGTTCCAGACGAATTCGTCGATCAGATTCCGCAACAGTTCGCCAGAAACTACACTCTCGTCGGACTTTCTACTGATAGCACAGTGATGACGGTTGCTGTGTGCAATCCTCTCGATGTCTATCCCCTCGATGACTTGGCGTCGATGCTCAATCTTGAGGTCGAAACGGTTATCTCTCCGCGCTCGGAAATCACCAACCTCATTAACCGCGCCTACCGCGGAAAAAATGAGGTAGTTGATGAGGTCATTGATGACCTAGAAGGGCAGGATTACGACGAAATCGCGAACATGGTCTCCGAATCGGAAGATCTGCTCAATGTCGCCAACCGCGCGCCGATTATTCGCTTGGTCAACATGATTCTCTTCCAAGCACTCAAGATGCGCGCCTCAGATGTCCACATTCAGCCGTTCGAAGAAAAAGTACAAATCCGCTATCGCATCGACGGCATCCTTTACGACATGGAGTCGCCACCCAAGAGTGTCCAAGAGGCTATTGTTTCCCGTATCAAAGTCATGGGCAAGATGGACATCGCCGAGCGCCGCATTCCCCAGGACGGGCGAGCCAGCATCAAGATTGGTGACTCAGAGGTTGATGTACGTATTTCGTCGGTGCCAACCAATTTTGGCGAACGCATCGTTATGCGACTTCTGGACAAGAGCTCTGGGGTTTTCAAACTCGATGAGCTTGGCTTCAATCCGAAGCAGCGCGAGTACATGGAACGTATGCTCGGCCTGAGCCATGGTGTTGTTTTTGTTACCGGGCCCACGGGTTCAGGCAAGTCAACCACACTCTATGCTGTTCTTTCTGAGATCAACTCAACCGAAAAGAACGTCATCACGATTGAAGACCCCATCGAGTACCACCTTTCCACTATCAGCCAGATTCAAGTGGCCGAAAAGAAAGGACTCACTTTTGCTGCGGGCTTGCGGTCCTTGTTGCGCCAAGATCCCGATATCATGATGGTAGGCGAAGTTCGTGACGAAGAAACCGCACGCATTTCAATCCAAGCGGCGCTCACGGGTCACTTGGTTTTCTCCACTTTGCATACGAACGACGCCCCAGGCGCTGTAACGCGTATGGTCGACATCGGTGTTGAACCCTTCTTGGTCGCTTCTTCTTTGGTCATGATTATTGCTCAACGTCTCGTTCGGCGCATTTGCCCAGATTGCAAAGAACACTATGAACCAACGGAATCCGACCAGAAAGAAATGGGCGAACTGCGGTTGACCAAAGAGCTTCTTCCAGAAGGTCGCCTGCCCAGAGGTCGAGGCTGTGACATGTGCTACAACACCGGCTATCAAGGTCGTGTTGCCATTTACGAAATGCTGCCAGTCAATGAAGAGATCAAGACTCTCATTATTGATCGCGCCAATGCCACACAGATCAAACGGGCTGCAGTCAAGGCCGGCATGGAAACCTTGCGGCAAGATGGAGTGGAGAAGATCAAACAGGGTGTCACAACCATGTCCGAGATCATTCGCGTTACGCAGTTGGATATCGAGTAAGTCATGCCGATTTTCGAGTACCGAGCATATGATGAATCAGGAGGGAGCCGCGTTGGCATTGTTGACGCCGACACACCAGCTGCAGCTCGCCTTAAACTCAGAACCGATCGAGTTCATGTCTATGAAATCGAAGAACTGAGGGACAACAAGAGCTCCGAGAAAAAGAAGTCCATTAAACTCCGGCGTGGGGCCATCACTGAGCTTTCCATCGTCACACGCCAATTCGCCACGCTTCTCAATGCTGGTATCCCTGTTGTCGAAGCACTCAAGGCTCTCATTGATCAGGTGGAAAGCCGGGACATCGAGCAGGTATTTCGCGACGTCCGCGAAAAGGTCACCCAAGGCCAGACAATTGGCGAAGCAATCGGCAACCACCCGAGTTTCTTCTCCAATCTCTACATCAACATGATCAAGGCTGGTGAAGCATCCGGAAACTTAGATGCCATCATGATTCGCTTAGCTGACTACATGCAGAAGCAAAACAAGCTGCGCAATAAGGTCAGTGCTGCCATGGCTTATCCTGCAGTTATGGTGTCGGTCGGCATCATCGTTGTCGCCATCCTCTTGACCGTGGTTGTCCCGAAGATCGAAGAGATCTTCAGGGAGTCTGAAGAAGCACTGCCGCCGACAACAGAAGCCCTGATCGCCACGTCGAACTTTCTAATTGAGTACTGGTGGTTGCTCCTTGGCACTGTAGTTGCCGTTTTCACCTCCTTCAAAGCATGGACGCGCAGCGAGAAGGGCATTGAGAAGTGGCACAAGATGCTTTTGCGCATGCCAGTCTTCGGCATCCTCATCAAGAAACAAGCCATCGCCCGATTTGCTACGACGATGGCGACTCTCTTGGCTTCGGGCTTGCCTGTGCTCAACGCCCTAAAAATCGTTCAGGAAGTCATCCAAAACAAGATTCTGGCCAATGCAGTTGGCGATATTCACGAGTCCATCGTCGAAGGTTCTGACATCGCAACACCGTTGGCCAAGACCGGCATATTTCCACCTATGGTGGGATACATGATCGCCACTGGAGAACAATCCGGCCAACTCGAAGAGATCCTTTTCAAAGTCGCTGAGGCTTATGATGAAGAGGTTGACATCGCCACCCAGAAAATGACATCTTTGATGGAACCCCTTATTATTGTGGCACTTGCAGTTGTTGTTGGCTTCATCGTCATCTCAATCGTTCAACCCATGATTCAAATGAGCGGAATGACTTAGACGATTACGGAATGAAACAGAGAATTGAGCGTCTATAATGATGCCATGACCAAAAAGAGCACAGCTAAGGGCTCTTTTGAAAATACTTACAAGAGGTGCCGCCAATAAGGGCACCCAGATTTTGAGGAAGACATGAACCTTCAAAGGACTGATCGGCAAACTGGCTTTACTCTCGTTGAACTTATGGTGGTGGTCGTCATCCTCGGCCTCCTCGGAGGTATTGGCGCCGTCGCATTTCGGAAGTTCGGAAAGAACGCAAAACTTGATGTCGCCGCCGTGCGTTGCGCTGAGTTAGAAAAAGCCATCGATGGCTTCACTATCCGTACCGACAATGTTGAGGCAGATGATGTTTTTGACGCCATGCTTGAAGACAAACTGCTGAAGAGCCGTAAAGACATTAAAGACCCATGGGGTGAAGAATTTGTCGTTCGCAAAGACGAGGACGATAACTACATCGTCATTTCGAAAGGCCCGGACAAGTCTGAAGACACAGACGACGACATCGGCCGTAACGGCAAACTCAATGAGGCTGACGAAGATTTCTGATGATGACTGCTCCACTGACGACCGAAGAAGACGCAAAACAAAACCAAAGAGGTTTTACTCTCGTTGAACTCATGGTCGTGGTGGCAATTTTGGGAATCGGCACGGGATGGTCCGTTGTTGCATTCAGCGGCATCACCGATGAGCAAGAACTGTCGACGGCCGTTCGAGAAATGGTGGGCACCTATCGCGAATTGCGCGCCTTTGCCGTCAAAGAGCAAAGAGAATGCGTCTTGGAATTTGACATCGCCAAAGGCGAGTGGCGTTCCTTGATCTATCCGGCCAGAGATCGCATGGGCCGATTCATTTCCACACCTCGCAATGGCGAGTCAGAAATCCTCGATCCAAACTGGGTTGCTGAGCGGACTGACTTACGCAAATGGGAACGACTGAGTAACTCCGTTTTCATCAAGGACATTCAGGCGCCAGGGCCACAAGGAAATGAAACTTTCACCGAAGACTATTGGATACAGTTTCGCAGCGACGGCACCATCCCTCCGCACATCATTCATTTTGCCACAGCAGACGGCACTATAGAACTGTCCTTGGAAGTTGAAGAAATCACCGGCCAAGTCACAGTGAGGCGTGGATACATTGACTATTACAATCCAGAAGAGAATGAATTTGACATGAGGGGAGGAGAGAGCCGTGAAGAAAACTGAGCGCGAATCAGGCATGACTCTCCTCGAAGTTATGGTGGCCTTGGTCATCGTTTCAACGACAGCTCTGCCGCTTCTTGTCTCCTTGGGAGACGCTCACCGCCGCGTAACAAGAGCCAATATCAAGAGACAAATGAAGCAGCTCATGGAATATAAGCTCTCGCACATTCTCTTGGACCGACCAGCTGAAGATCAAGAGCCCATTTACGTCGATGGTGCGGAAGGCAACTTTGGCGAAGACTTTGAACTGGCCGATAGCGATGAAAAGGCCTATGGCTTCGACGATGCCCTCTACAACTACTCCTATCGCATTGATTCCCAATAAATCGATCTGGGAACGACAGGAGGCATCACCGGCGATGAAGATGGAAATGGCGAATCCGACAACACCGGGCAGCCAACGCCCGACCCAGCGGGAAGCCCGGTGCCTGGATTTGGCGGTGCGGAAGGTGGCGAGCAAGCCGAAGAAGAACTAGGCCAACTCCGTTACATCGTGACACTTACAGTCTTCTTTCGTAACGGCAATGCCAATTTTGACCAAGCGATGAGCATTGTCGCCTACGTCAAACATCCTCACGAAAGCGAAGCCATGACTGGACCGGACTTAGGACCTGGTGGTGCGCCAGGGAGCAATACAGGAAGTGGCGAAGCAGGCGTGGGCTCGAACACGACGGATCCAACACGCCGTAGCAATTCACTGACACCATCAACGTCTACCCGCGGGGCAGGTATTCTTGGTCGATAGGAAAGACATGGACAAGAAAAACGAAAGCGAAAGCGGATTCACACTGATGGAGCTCTTGATTGCAATCATGATCTCCGGTTTGGTTTTTCTTAGTGTCTTTTCCGTCGTTCGAGCGGGCATCAGTACCCAAATGTACGTCCGCGAAATGAGCGATGCCGGGCGTCAAGGCCCAGCAATCTTGAGCCAACTCAAAGCCGATCTCGAAAACGCTTACTTCTACAACATTTTCGAAAACAACTATTTCGACGGCAAGATGGTGGAAATTGGCGATGGCAATCGCGCCGACCAAATCCATTTCATTACCTGCCGCCCGTCTCTTCTTGATGACCCCGAAATCAGCCAAGACGAACCTCACAAAGCAATGCTGACTGAAGTGAGCTGGATCTTGAAACCCGGAGAAGACGGAGATTTCTATGAACTCCATCGCCGGGAACAACCCATGGTCGATGATAGACAATTCACCGGTGGTTATATTCGCATGATCTCGGACCGAATCATCAGCTTTCGTGTGCAATATTCGGGCTGGAAGTTCACCAGTGACAACGTCGACGAACGCCTCGGTAGAGGATTCGCATCCGCTGCCAACGCCGAGCCAGGAGCCACAGCCGGGGGCGGCGAAGAAGGTGAAGACGAAGAAACTCTGGAATGGGACGACGAGTGGAGTTCAGCCGATAACGGCGCGGCGCCTGTGGCCATCAAGATTGAGTTGGTTATCTCGCCAGACATTGATGCCGATGTCATGGATCGACTGCGCCGAGACAAACGTGAAGACGTTCTCAATCGTTCCTACGTCAGCATCATTCTCTTGCCTCAATATCGAGAAGACATCAACAACATGCAAGTCACCTCGGAATGGGATGGCACTATCGCCGAACCGTTTCAACAGGGTGGCCCTGGCGGAGGCGGTGTGAGAGGGCCAGGGGGAGTGCGTGGCCCTGGGGGCAGCAACAACCCGAATTCACCCAACGGCAGCACGAGAGGCAGCAACGGGGCGAGCACAAAACCCACAAACTCGACCACCAATCCCTTCCTAAACATCATACGTGGTGGGGGCGGAAACAACTCGGGTGGTGGAACCAGTCCGCTGCAAGGCCTGGGAGGCGGCTAGAGAAACATCACGACTTCGGCGTGAGCACCTCTACTCCCCCCATGTAGGGCCTCAGAGCTTCTGGCACATGGATGCTGCCATCGGCTCTTTGGTGATTCTCGATCAAGGGAATCAAGACCCGTGGAGAAGCAATCACTGTATTGTTGAGCGTATGACAGAACTGCACCTTGCCCTGTGCATCGCGGTAGCGCAGACCTAAACGTCTGGCTTGAAAGTCGTGAAATCGGCTCGCGCTATGGGTTTCAGAAAAAGAATCCCGCGAGGGCATCCAAGTTTCGATGTCGAATTTCTGCACTTGACCACTGCCAAGATCGCCGCCGCAAACGTTGACCACCCGATAAGGCAGCTCGAGCATTTGCAGGACTTCTTCAGAGTTCTTGAGAATCTCCTGGTGGAATTTCTTCGACAGTTCTTCGTCCGCTTCACAGACGACGACTTGTTCAATTTTTTGGAACTGATGAATGCGATAAAGACCACGAGTGTCACGCCCCGCAGCCCCTGCCTCTCGGCGATAGCAATTAGACCACCCGCAAACCTTGGATGGTAATTCCGATAGGTCCAAGATCTCGCCAGCCCGATAGGATGTCAACGGCACCTCAGCTGTACCGATGAGGAAGAGATCGTCGCGTTCGGTGCAGTAGGCTTGATCCTCGCCACCGGGAAAGTAGGCCGTCCCCTCCATGGCCTCACGACGCACCAAATTTGGCACGATCATGGGAGAGAATCCTTTGCCAACCATATGGTCCAAGGACATACGTAGCAAAGACAACTCGAGAAGCGCGCCAGCGTTCTTCAAGAAGTACGTTCGACTTCCGGCAATGCGAGCGGCACGCTCAAAGTCGAACATGTCATGAATTTTCCCAAGTTCCAGGTGATCTTTGATCTTAAAATCAAAGGTTGGGACCTCACCTTCTCGGCGAATTTCTACGTTCTCAAGATCATCCTTGCCGTCAGGTACCTCCGGGGCAGGTGGATTTGGCAAGGTCATGAGCAATTTGCGCAGCTCTTCGTCAAGTGCCTTTACTTCTGTCTCGATAGCTTTCTGCTCCGACCCCAGCGCTTTCATGGCGGCGATCGCTTCGGCCTTTTCTTCTCCTTGCAGAGAAGGAATCGACTTCGTCGCTTTGTTTTGTTCAGCCTTTTTGGACTCGGATTCGGTCTTCAGCTGCCGAAGTTTTTGATCGAGCGTCAGCACTCGGTCAACATCACAAGGGATGTGCTTCTTGACGGCACCCGCTCTGACAATTTCTGGATTCTGACGAACAAACTTCACATCAAGCATTTTGCTACTTCTCCCATGCACGGCAGCGTCTCAGGAATTCTCTCAAGCCGCGTTCTGCACGTTCGTCCATTTGAAAGACAATGCGCTCCGTTAGATACTGGCGAGCCTGCTCCGACTCCAAACCAAAACCCGGAGCCAACTCGCTGACAATGGTATCAATCTGCGCCATGCCATCATCAAGGGCAGCGCGGAATCTCTGTGGCAATTCTGGATTCGCCGCCAGCGTCTCACGGCGTATTCCCCAAACTGCGAAAACGAAGGGCAAGCCTGTCTCACTCTTCCAAGCTTCCGCCAAGTCAATGCAATCCCACGATTCAGGAGATTTGCACTTGAGGGCTAGGTCGCCGATGACAAGAACACCGTCGATTCCTGCCAGATCGCCTCCTTCGGCCAGCAACTTCTTGGGCGACTCTTCGATGAAATCGAGTCGCTTCTCTTCCCACCCCAAGAATGAGGACAGATAGACACGGGTCAGCATCTGAGAAGTTCTGGAATGAGGATCTAGGGCAATTCTGAGCTTCCGGGGGGATGAACTGGCCATGGGCCGCAGATAGAGAAGCACGCTGTCCACAGGGCCATCGGCGGCGATACAAAGCCCTGGGATATAGGTAAGCTCACTATCTTTGAGCAAAGTCACGCAGGGAACAAGGCCGACGTCGGCTTCGCCGGCGAGGAGTGCGCTCGCGGCTTCCGCTGGTGGCAGGTCTCTGACGGCAAGGTCCGGTTGGTCCCTCAGCGATTCAACCAAGGGACGCGCGTTGAAATATGATACTGCGGCAACCGAAATCACAGATTCTTCCTTTGGCCCGGACTCCTTGAGACGCCCCATCCGGGCGGTCGGTCCATGTTATGAAAAACGCCGCATAGTCATAAGGCTATGCGGCGTTCTGAACTGATGAAGTCTGGGGGTAAGCTACTCGATTCGGATCCAGTCAGATTCGATATGGCCGAGGATCTTGTGCTCGCAGGTGAGCTGCCCCACACGCTTGTGGCTACCCGTATTCTTGATCTTGATATTGGTCGGGAACCAGAGGTCAATCATCTGGCCCGACGTGGCAATTTTCATTTGTTTCTTGCCCATAACGGGACCATTGCCATCGTTCTTCCTGATCACAACGGAAGGCGTGATGCGCTCGGCATAGAAGTTGAAATAAGATTCGCCATGATTGCCAAAGACGAGGATATCTTTGCCTTTGACGATCACTTCACCGGGTTTGTCACCGGCTTCAAACTTGCCAATCATCCAAAATCCTTTTTCGCCAGCACCGCCCAGATTCCAGGTGTTGATCTGGCCACTCTTGGCTTCCAAGACGCCACTGCGGCCGCGCCCGATCAAGATGTGTTTTTGTTTCTTACCTTTGCCGAAGGTGAAGTACCCCAAATGGACGAAGTAGCGCCCTGGCGGAATCCAGATGGGTTTGTCAAATGCCTTGGCAACGTCAAAATAGGATTCTGCATCTTCACCGTCGCCTTTGACGATAAGGTAATCTGGACGGGCACCACTTTTAGTCTTGTAGTTAACAATGACGGGAGCCAATGACCCTTTGAATGGGCGCGTCCGAACCAAGTTACCACGGCGATCGTTGACTTTGATGTCGAAGGGAAAGAGGCCACCTTGATCCTCAAGCAGGATATACTTGCCCAAAGGTTCAATTCTGGCATTCTTACCTTTTCCCACCATCACCGCATCGACACCGGTATCACGAAAAACGCCATTACCATTGCAATCGATGAGCGTGACATCATGGCCACGGATCTTTCCAGTGACACCCGTTGCGCCGTACCAAACCAGGGTCTTGCCTTTGGCGGCATCGGCACTGGTATAGGTCTCGCCAAAAAGCTTCAGGGATTCAGCATCCCAATCCATGAGCATATTGGTGACAGTGCGAGTGGAGTTGTCAGGGTAGACCACCTTCTTCTTTACTTTGGCGAACTTATTGGCCTTGACCTTGATGGCTTTGGCCTTCTTGTCGTTCTTACCCTTGTAATGAATCTTACCGTCGTACTCCATTTCGGAACCGGGCAAGAACCTTCCAGTGTCAACAGGTTCGGCGTCCTTTTGTAGACGGATATACTGGTAGAAAGGTGCCTTCATCGGATTGTTCGGACGGCAGGCCCCAAAGTTGTAATAAGGCAACTTGATCTTGGTGAAGATGGGCAGACTTTTTTCTTTGAATCCTTCGTCCGTCTCCCAAGTGAATTCTGCTTCGCTGGTAGGGGAAACAAGGGTACCCAGATCCCGGACGGGAGTCTTGCCGCCCTTCTTCGACTTCTTATCTGAGCCGGCTGCCCCTGTTGTGTCGATCTTGTTGCGATTGTCGAGTTTCTTGTCGTAGGCAATCTTGGCTGCCTTGATATCCAATGATGGGTCGATGAATTCAGGAAACTCGACCTGACGCTTTTCGCGCATCTTGCGAAGGGCTTCATTGACGAAGGTAAACCGCGCCATGAGTTTGCCGGCCTGGGCGGGCTTCAAGGCCGTCTCATACCAGTAGGCACTGTTGAAATACCTGCCGGATTTGAGCCAACAACTGCCAACAAAAGCTGAACGTTGCGCTGCCAAATAGTTGTCACCGATCTTCAAATAGATGCGAGATGACTTGGTGTAGTGCTCAATAGCGCTCGCCATAGACTCATCATTGCCGTCTGCTGCGCCATTGCCGTAGGCTTCGAAACCCGCTTGGTCTTCATCGCGCGCTTCGATGTATGCTTTCAACTTATCGACCGGCAGGGCATTGACACGAATCCGTCTGGTAGAAAGAAACTTGTCAGAATGTTTGCTGCGAAATGTGGAAGCAAGGTACTCCATGTTGAGCATTTGCTGGTCGGCGTACTCCGCATTGTTTTTCACTTTCGCATCGGCCCAAAGTCTCTCGTAGACGAAGAACGTCTCAAAAGCGAGCTTCTTGTCGTTATCGACGAGTTGCGCCTGCCTAGTGAAGTCATCGGTGGCGACAGCCTGATCAAAGGCGGCTCGAAAAGCGGCAACCGTTTTTTGTGCCGAAAGATTACCCGCCAAGAACAGAAAGGCAATCACCGCCAGTAGTAACCCACTGTGTACGATTCGCTTTTGCATGCTCAGTTAACTCCTCAATTTCCATGGGCACACCTGGGTGCATCCGATGATGATCCCTTCGACCATCGATTCTTGTTCGCTATTCACGGGCGCGACATTCCCTCGCGGCCGTGTGGGCCAATATCTTACTCGATTCGGCCCGAAGACGAACTCCAATTCGCCTTACTGGGGAGTGGCATGGCGCTGGACAACTGTCTCAGCAGCGCGCCACCCATCGACGGCGGCACTGATGATCCCGCCAGCATAACCAGCTCCTTCGCCAACCGGAAAAAGACCGGTGATTCCCAAGGCTTCTAACGTATCTGACTCCCGAAGAATTCTCACTGGAGCCGAAGAACGGGCCTCAGGTCCGCACAGGATAGCATGGGCTGAAATAAACCCAGGCATTTGCCGATCAAATCGCTGCAAGGCCGAGCGAATACGCGCCCCTACAAAAGACGGCACCAATGGCTCAATGTTTGCCGGAATCGCTCCGGAACGACAACTTGTTGGCGGCAGCTCCAGAGACGGTCGGCCGGCAGCAAAATCATCTAACCTCTGTGCTGGCAGTTGGTAACGATCACCAGCGAGTTCTGAAGCCCGTTTTTCAAAACGCTCCTGAAGCCTGAGACCTCCCAGGGGCCCTTTCTCCTCAAACTGCTCGGGAAAAATCGTCGTCACCAAGCCGCTGTTGGCAAACCCCGTGGCGCGGGTGAATGAACTCATGCCATTGGTGTTGAAATGGTGGGGATCATGGATCGCTGGGATAATTTCGCCGCCGGGGCACATGCAAAAGGAAAAGACTCCTTCCCCTTTGACTTGAGCAGACAGGCGATAATCTGCTGGTTCCAAATTGAGATCTTGCGCCATTTTGCCATAGATGCAGGCGTCAACGAAATCTTGGGGATGTTCGACCCGAAATCCCATCTGGAAGGCCTTGGGCTCCAGGGCCACGCCGTCTTGCAGCAGGCCTGAATAAAAATCACGGGCACTGTGTCCGGGGGCACAAACGAGAATGGAAGTGGGAATCTCACCAGCCGAGGTGAAAATCCTTCGCAATTTGCCGTTTCTAATGTCCAAACCCGTGACTTGACAATCGTAGCGAAAGGCCCCGCCAAGAGATTCGATCTCCCGCCGCAACTGCGCCACCACCACACGCACTCGGTCAGAGCCCAGGTGGGGACGATAGTAATAGCCCACGGTGTCCATCCCTGAGTTCTTGCGAAACACATCGAGCACCGCTCTGGCCCTGGGATCCTTGCTCCTGGAGGTGAGCTTGCCATCGCTGAAAGTCCCTGCGCCTCCCTCTCCAAACAGGTAGTTGCTTTCCGGATTGAGCACGCCCTGACGATAGAATTCCTCGATCTGGCCAACGCGGCGGTTCATTTTGGAACCCCGATCGACAACCAAGGGACGAAAGCCTTCACGTGCCAAGACTAAGGCGGCAAAGAGGCCAGCTGGCCCTTGCCCCAAAACGACCGGTCGATGGTCTAACTTCTCGTCTCCGCGCGTGAGTGGATTCAAAGTCGTTGATTCCACCCAATCGACATTTTTTTGATCTTGCCCTCGGCGACGCTCTTTCGCTTGGGGTTCTTCAGCGAGATGGATGTCCACGGTATAGACGAATTCTGGGACACGACGACGGCGGTCCATTGATTTTCGCACCAACTCTACAGATTCGATTTCGTCCGCGGAGATCCCAGCACGCCGTAAGGCCCGATGAATCACCTGCGATTCATCGCCATCCAAGGGCATGCGAATTTGGCTGACTCGTAGTGGCATGAAACTCGTGTTTGCAGAGAATAAGGGCTCCAGCTCCTTAGGAGCGGCTTTTGAGCCTTTCACTTTGACGACGCAAGAAATCTCGTTCTTCCTCAGTCAACTCCCCCATGCCGTGTTCGCTGATTTTCTCAAGGATGCGATCCATCTCGCGATTGTCCGCCATTTTGCGATCGGCTTCGCGGCTAGCTTTTTTACGTTCACGTTGATGCTTGGCCGTGTCGAGAAATAGCTCCACCCGGGACCAACACAAACCGTAAAAAATGCCCGCGGCGGCTCCGGCCAGATGAACACCCGTGGCCGTTCCTGTTCCTTCGGGATAGGCAATGACCGTCAGTATGTTCATGCCAATGATAATCGCGGCCATGGCAGCGCCGGTGACAGGGATGAAAATGAGGCGAACTTCAGCGCGAGGAAATTTCGCTCCAAATAGGCCCACGAGCCCCAAGATCGCCCCCGACGCACCGACTACGGGAAGATGAGGAGGGGCGTGAAAAGCTTCTTCGATGGGATACCCCAGAGCTGCGAAGGCTCCTAGACACAGATATATCTGGGTGAAGCGCTTGCGGCCAAAATGAGGCTCAAGCATCTGCCCCATGAAGTAGAGGATGAGCATGTTCCACAAGAGATGACCAGGGCTACCATGCAAGAATAAATAGGTGATGTAGCGCCAAACCTGGAAACCCAGCAACTGGGACCACTCCAGTTCGAACCACGAATAGATTCGTTGCGTCCCTGCCCCTCGCGCAGCTCCGCCAATGAGCCAAATAAGGACCTGAATCGCAATCGTAACGACAACGATCCAAAATGTGGCGCTCTTTTGTGGAGCGCCAAAGAGTGGTCCTTCTTGTGCGTATCGTCGGTCACTCCAGGCCATGGGCACCTCTCAACTTTGTTCTTCTCGTCAACAATCGACTATCCAAGACCTTAGGGGCCCGCGGTTTCTTCTGCCGAAGAGTAGCAAGCCTCATTTAATACGCCGATATAGGGCAGATTGCGATAATGATCGGCATAATCAAGCCCGTAACCCACGACAAAGAAATCGTCGACGTGAAATCCAACGTAGTCTGCCTCGATCTCAACGACACGACGGGCCTTTTTGTCCAAGAGCACACAAGTGCGAATATCCGTGGCACCTTTCTCCTCAAGAATACCCTTCACACGCTTCAAAGTACGACCGGTATCCAGAATATCGTCCAAAACCAGGAGCCGTTTGCCGGTGAAGTCGATCTTGGGGAACATCTTGATGTCGACCACACCAGATGAATTGGTTTCATCGCCATAGCTCGACGGTTGGATGAAATCGATGTCCAACTTGATGGGAATCTGACGCATGAGGTCACTGATGAAGACCACTCCGCCTTTGAGCAGAGCCATCAAGACCAAGTGGTCGCCTCGATAGTCCGCCGCAATCTGCGCCCCAAGCTCGGCCAATCGCGCTTGAATTTGCTCTTCCGGGAAGAGGATTTCCTTGATGTCGTCGTGCATGATTGTCCGCTTTCGATTGAAAGATGCTCAGGCAAATCAGCTGGCTGGTCATGACCAAACCAACGGTTGGTGTTAGCGTAGCTTCGTGACCCAGAAAATCCACACTCTGCCAGTGAGAAACAAGATGGCCCTCACCATTGATGGAAAAGCGATCGCCAAGCAAATTCGCCAGGAAGTCAAATCCGGCGTCGCCGCCCTCCTCCAAGAAAAGGCCCGAATTCCCAAGATCGTCGCAGTCGAAATCGGCCACGACGACGCCAGCGAGTCCTATACCCGCAATCAAGCCCGAACAGCGGAACGGCTGGGCATCCACCACCGCCTGGACTCCCTACCAGCCGACGCCCCCTTTTCGGCGGTCAAGGAGCATCTGAACGACTTGGCGGCTGACCCCAAAGTCACGGGCATCATGCTACAAATGCCACTGCCAAGCCACTTGGACGAATCCGCGTGTCGCGCCCAGATTCCTCTGGCACTCGATGTCGAAGCGGTAACCCCAGAGGCCGCCGGACGAGTCCTGCAAAACACCCACACTGTGGCACCTTGTACTGCCATGGCCGCCATGCTCTGCTTGGAAAGCGCGTGCCCCGAGGGTTTGAGCGGCTTGACCGTCGCTATTGTCGGTCGGAGCGGCATCGTTGGACGCCCCTTGGCGATGTTGCTCCTGCACGCCAATGCCACTCCCATTATCTGTCACACCCGCACCAAGGACTTGGCCAGTACTCTTCGCTCTGCCGATGTTGTCATCGCCGCTGCCGGTCGCCCGAATTTGGTTACTGGCGACATGGTAAGCAATGGCGCTATCGCCATTGATGTCGGAACGAATTGGATCGAGAGCGAGAATCGCCTTGTGGGCGACATGGACTTTGAAGGTGTGGCTGCTAAAGCATCAGCCATCACCCCCGTCCCGGGAGGAGTTGGTCCGGTGACCGTGGCTGTCCTCATGAGGAACGCACTCATTCTGGCTCAATAGGGAGGCCTGGATTCGCGGAGAAAAACGGCTTGAGCGAGAGCTCAGTCCCTAAATCTGCGGGTTAGAGGCGACGTTCGAGGACAAAGCCTGCGATTTCTTCAACGACGGCAAAATCTCGAGCCGGCAAGAGATCTCGAAGTGGCGAGAGACTCTCTTGGACGTAACCACGAGCCAAAGAAAGGGAATGGTCAATGGAGCCATGGTCTGCCAGAAGCACGCGAATCTCTTTCACCTCTTCGTTGGTGCAATTGTCGCGCTGGATCAACTCTTCCACCTGAGTTTTCTCGGCACCGGTCAATTCGGCCAGAAGATGAATCAAGGGCAAGGTCATCTTGCCGTTCTTGATGTCCGTCCCCAGAGACTTGCCAACAACGTTTTCATCACCTGTCAGATCAAGGCAATCATCGATCACTTGGAAGGCCGTGCCTAAACTCATGCCGAAATTGCTAAATGCGGTGACAAGTTTTTCATTGGCACCACCTAAAAGCGCTGCCAGTTCGCAACCTGCGGCATAAAGAGACGCGGTCTTCCGTTCGATGATCTGCTTGTAGGTGACAAAATCGACACTGAAGTCGCCAGAAAGTTGATTCTGCTGAATTTCGCCTTCGCAAATCGTACTGACGGCGCCGGTCAGAAGATCTAAGGCGCGCATGTTGCCAATGGTGACCAAGAGCCTGATGGCTCTGGCAAACATGATGTCACCGAGAAGAATGGCGTCTTTGTTGTTCCAGCGAATGTTGACGGAATCATGGTTGCGTCGAATCGTGGCTCGGTCAAGAACATCGTCGTGAACCAAGGTCGCCATGTGGATCAGCTCAACGACCGCACCGAGGCGCACATGTTTGTCAGTTGTCTCACCACACATGTCGCCAATGATGAAAACAAGGGCGGGGCGCAGTCGCTTGCCGGAATAGCGGCCCGCGTACTTGAGCATATCATCAACGCAACCGACGTCGGCACTCAGAATCTCCCCCATGAGACGGTCAAGCGCCTCCATGTGGGTCTGCACCCCTCGATAGCTTTGTTCGATCTCACCGGTCGTTGACATGCGCCAGAAATCCCAATGGCATAAGGATTTATGATTGAATGAAACTGTTCTAAAACGCAACAGAGGATAACGATGCGGATCTTTTAAGTCAACGCGCATTTGCGTCTCAACACCACCAATCTCAGAGCTGGTCGTTTGAATTCACAAACGACTCGAAATCACTTTGGGTGTTGATGTTATGGAAGACAGATTGGCCGTCCTCAGAGTTTTGCCACGGTTTATGATGACCTTGGCCAAGTTTCATCAAGTCGAGAATTCGCCTGGAACCAGAATCGAGCAACCGCGGCAGCTCTTTCTTGGCCCAGGCGGAACGGAGCGCCATCGGCAAGATTTGCACACGCTCTGGAGTCTTGAATGCGCAAAAATCGAACTCTTCATCGCCATCAGGGATCAGCTCATCGAGTGTTTCAGCCTTGAGGCCCGGCATGTCGCAAGGAACGACGATGAGCCACGGTGTGGTGGTTGCGACAATAAGGGCCTCGATACCAGCAAGAGGCCCAGCGCTTTCGATCCGATCAATGACCTGGGGCAGTTGAGCTAAGGTCTCAGGAACAAATCGGCCCCGTTGGCCAATGCCAAGAATTGCTGGTTGATTGGGTTTGCGGCAACGTGAGATGACGTACTCAAGAAGTGTCGTCCGTCCGACCTTCAATCGGGACTTATCCTGCCCCATTCGACGGCTGACACCACCGAACAAGACGCCCAATGTCCAATCAGGAGTCCGCATTCGCCTGGCCTTGGGACTTACTCTTCGTCACTTTGACCTCAAGAGAATCGCAGTCCTGAAAACCCTTGAGGCCTTCGATCATGCCGTAAACGGCCCCGCCGAGAATGTCATGAATGAACCCTCTCAGAGGCAGGATTTCGCCATTGAGGCGCAATTCGACCTCAAACCGAGGTTCCTTGCTGGGCGGAGAATCATCGCTCACTTGTCGCCACCATCGTGAGGCAAGTGAGGTTTCTCGTCGCTTCCAGGCAACTTGGCGTCATCCTCTTCGCCTTTGACGCCTTTCTTGAATTCGACAATGGACTCACCCAAACCTCGAGCCAATTGGGGCAATCTCTTGCCGCCAAACAGGAGTAGGGCGATACCACCAATGATGAGCCATTCGGTGCCACCCATCAGAAAACCAAAAAAGGGAGAAAACGTTGCTGCAAAGACCACAGTCGGCCCTCCAAAGAGGAAATCACTGGTCACAGGATAGCAACCCCTCATGAGGATCTCACCTTCAATCACCGGGATTTGCCCAATCAGGCTCGCCGAATGTTGGCACCAAGGGCTGTTAGGCGTTTGTCAATCGCCACATAACCCCGGTCGATTTGGCCGACATTTTGAATGGTACTCTCGCCTTCAGCGATCAAGGCCGCAATCAAAAGGGCCATTCCGGCGCGAATATCGGGACTAACGATGGTGGCTCCATGAAGCGCAGCCGGTCCCACCACCACGGCTCGATGCGGATCACAAAGTACGATTTTTGCTCCCATCGCCGTCAAACTGTCGACGAAGAACATCCGGCTTTCGAAGAGTTTTTCATGAATCAAGACAGTGCCCTTGGCCTGAGTTGCCAAGACCAAGGCAATCGAAATCAAGTCCGCAGGAAATCCCGGCCAAGGAGCGTCATCGACTTTGGGGATGGCGTCGTGGATGTCGGTGACGATCTCAAGTTCTTGACCACCCGGGACCAAAAGATCATCACCGCTCCACTCCGTCGTCACCCCAAGGCGGCTAAACACCAAGCAAATCATGCGCATGTCTTGGGGGCGCACATCTTTGATCAAGAGCTCGCCACCAGTGGCCGCCGCCAACGCCATAAAGGAACCGATTTCGATGTGATCGGGACCAATGCGATGCTGGCCTCCGGCCATGGACTCCACACCTTCTATCTCCAAAAGGTTAGTGCCAATACCTCGCACTTGGGCACCCATGGCGTTCAGCAGGTGGCACAAACCTTGAACATGAGGTTCCGAGGCAGCGTTCCCGATCCTCGTAGTGCCTTCAGCCAGAGCGGCCGCCATGACAGCATTCTCGGTTGCCATCACGCTGGCCTCATCAAGAAAGACATCGCCTCCTTTGAAACGCCCGTCCAAGCGCATGTCGTATCCGAGGTCATCCAAGCGGATGTCGGCCCCCAGGGCACGGAGCGCCAACAGATGCGTATCGACACGGCGGCGGCCAATCTTGTCGCCTCCGGGGCGTGGCATGCGCACTCGCCCTTCTTTGGCAAGCAAGGGCGCACAAAACAGAAAAGAACCGCGGATGGTTCGGGCCAAGGGTTCATGGGGTGCTGATGAACACAAAGTCTTGGGAGTAATCGTCAGCGCGCCCGCGTTGTTCCAATTGACGCCCGCCCCCAGACGAGAGACGATCTCAATCATCACGCGCACGTCGGCAATGTCTGGCAAATTCTCAAGGGTCACCGGACCTTGTGACAAAAGAGCAGCAGCCACAGCGGGCAGAGCTTCATTCTTGTTGCCAGATGGCACGAACGTGCCCCCTACAGGACAACCACCTTGAACGCGAAATACTTGTTGTTCGTTACTTGGCATGACGGTCGAGATCGTAACAACTGGGAGGGCCAGTCTATCATCGCACCTCTGTTGGACAGCCCTCATAGTCGCAGCCTGGCAAGAGGTGTTCCTGCTTCATCACCACACTGTGGTAAAGAACGCGACTCTGCTCACCAATTGAAGCACCATACATGAGGACAGAGCCGTCATGCACTGTGGCCAATCGCCCGATGTGGATCTTGTCCATCTTCAGCACTCGATCCTCGAAACTGTGAGCTTGGAACAAACCACTGACCGTGGCGAAATCGTCCAAAACGATCATGTCGGGGTCAACAACTTGGGCAAATCCACCACTGAGGATCACGCTGCGACCGATGCGAACACCCATGGCACGAAGATACCAATGCAGGAAGGGCGTCCCTGTGAATGAGGAGAGTATGCCCCGTGCCCACGCTCCCCATGCCACGTAGAGAAAATCCCACCGACTACACCAACTTGACCAAAATCCATGTTGCCCAGGTCGAGTGCGCCCCAAGAGCCCCCACTTCAGCATCAAGACCAAAAGACAAGAGAAAATGGCCAAGCCGGTCGTGATCAAAGGAATGTCAAGAAACAGAACTTTCGCACTTGTGCCCTCTTCCAGTCGCGACGCTACCGTCACCATCCAAATGGCAAACGTAGCCAAGGGCAACAAAGGCAGAGCGAAACGCAGCGTCTCCCAAAACAAGCGTTGGCAAAACAAGTAAGGTCCTGGATCATGAGTCACGGCTCTGGGCATGGCCACCACTTCTCGCCTTGGCAATTCAAAGACGGGGTGTCCGAACCACGAAGATCCCGGGCGGATCTTGTCGTGACTCTTGGTACAGATTCCCAAAAGTACATCGTTGGCAATGTTGCTACCGGCTTCGATCACAGCATGGTTGCCGAAAAAAGTATTCGGACCGATCTCCGTGTTCTTCAACTGGACCCGCCCTTGGTGCAAACGCGGCCCACCCAAGTAGATGCCATCAGCAAAGAAACAAGCTTCACCAATCTTGATGTGCTCAGGAACGACATCAATCACGGTGCTAACTTCGGCATTACGCCCCACTTTCATACCTGCCAGTCGCAGCCAGATCGGCCAAAACAAGGTGCCACTCAACCAGTTATTGGCAGCAGCCACGGCCCCCGTCTTGGCCCAGACAAGAACATATTCAAACGACCAGCGACTGATACAACCTGGATTGATCTTTCCCAGAAATCGGCAGAACCCTGCTTGGAAGAGAAGTCCCAAGGGAGCTGCCGAGAGCGTCCAGGCAAATGCCAAGACAACAAGAGTTCGAGACAACACCGGGGCGTGGATCCAGGCAATTACACGAGCCCCATCAACGGCGAAATAGTCGATGAAACCAAGCAAGATGGCCAGTGCCGGAATGGCAAAGATCAAGTTGACGGCAAAGCCAAACGCAAGACTGAGAAGCCCATGAGCCACGGGTTTCATTTCACTGCCACGATCAAGAGGTGCCTTTTCTGGGGCGGATCCTTGAGGTTGGGCTGGCACGCCGTCCCACATCTCGCCCTTTTTTAGTGTTGCCCCGCAGGGCAAGACACTCAGAGCCCCTAGGTATGAACCAGGCTCCATGACTGCCTGCCCACATACACCAGCACGCACATCAACAGTCGCACCCGATCCAATCGTGATCGGCGCCAAGACCAGCTCGCCGTCTACAAAGTCCACCAAGCGTAGACTGCTATCTTGGCCCAGGGTGACGTCGTCCCCCAAATCCAGAAGGTCCCAACCACCGTCAAGGAGATTGACACCGCGATGAATGTGTACACGTTTGCCGATTCTCGCGCCCAACAGTCGTAGAGCTTGGTTTTGAAAGACTGTTCCAGCCATCAACCCCCAGGGCATCAATTGGACAAGACGTTGCACCATCCAATTGCGAAGGTAGAAATTGCCGTACACCGGAACCCGCATGGCTTGGTACCGGCCGATCAAGGCCGTTTTTGCCAATACGACAAAGGCGAAGTAAACAGGCAGCAACAACAAACCTGCCGCAAGGGCAATGAATGGCAACACACACACGAGCCAAGTAAGCGAGAATCGTTCCAAGAGAAAAGGCAGTACTTTGTAGACACCAAACCAAAAAATCGGGCCGCTTGTGACCACAGTTAGAGCGAGCCAGAGAGCTTGAATAATTCCTGCGGGAATCGGGCTCAATCGAGCCATCGAAGTCGGATCATTTCGGACTTTTTCATGATCACTTTCTTGCCTTTTTCTTTCGATAATCCTCAAGGCCAAGCCGCGAATAGTCGGGCAGTCGTAGAAGTCCTTAACCGCCACGGAAGTTGTCATTGGCTTCTTCCTCAACAAGGAAACAACCATGGCCGCTCGTAGGGAATCACCACCTAATTGATCGAAGAAGTTCGCCGTCGCCGACAGCTTGCGCTCGCATCCAAGGACCTCGGCCATCGCCAACTCAATTGCATGTTCCATGCCAGGCTGGCACACCTCGACAATGTCACCTTCATCTTCGTCGTGGTCAATTCGATCGATTGTCTGAAGAGATTTGCGATCCAGTTTCCCGCCAAGGCTCTGTGGCAACGACTCCAGGAAACCAAAGCGGCTGGGAATCATGTGATCCGGGAGAATCTCCTT
>JAJRYU010000491.1 GCA_024275615.1 Planctomycetota bacterium | reverse complement strand
CACCGGTCCAGGGGCATACTGGTTACAGCATCTATTGAAACGTGACCGAAAAATGACACTCGTATCAGCAAGCCTAAGAGGAGGCGTCAAATTCACGATCGACTACGGCGGCTCACAAGAACTTGAGTGTCACATGGCCGTCCGCAAGCACCTGATCAAAGGTCTCATTTTTGTCCGCAGCGCTAAGGGAAAGGTCTCATTTTTCGAAAGGCTCACCCGCCACGCCCTGCAAAAATCTATCCGCTCAGAAATCTACATGGGCAACCATTACTTGGCCAAACGATTTGGCCAACCGGAAGAACAAGACACCACCGCAGAAAAATAGGCCAAGCATCCTCGGGGTGCCTTGACAGCGTATTCGCCGTCAATGAGCAGGGAAGGCCCCTTCTGACTAACGGCCGCCCCGAGATTGGGGCACAACAGGACCCGCACGATGACGATAGCGCGTTGCCAGTTCCTTCCACAACTTCGGCAAAGTCGCTTCTTGCCTTGCCAGATAGATCTTTAGAAAGCGTAGCCTATCTGATCTTGAAAACCCCATCGTTCGTCGATTGAGGGCGTCCAAGTCCAGTCGTCGCGCTCGGTTGCGAAATGGGGTGCGGCGCATTTTCTCCAAGTCAATGAGGCCGATGGCGGCTCCCAAATTGAGAGGATCGACGAAGAGATGCTTGGCATAAAGAGAACCATGGCGATAGCCAAGATCATGAAGAGCCCGGGACACGCCGGCGATTTGATCGATGAGCCTTGAAACATCTCCCCTTGAAGGCCAGCCTTGTTGCTGCCACGTCTGAACAAGTTCTGATAGCGCGAGCCGACCACTCAGCTCTGAAGTGATCAAAACCGCACGCCACCCCACGGCCAATCGTTCCTCCGCGAAAAACAAGACCTCGGGCACCGTGAATCCCGCTGCTTTCAATCGAATCAGATTCTGGAACTCCCGGCGCGCCGTGGGTTTGCGAAAAAAAGGACCAAGCGCCCGTGTCAGGTGATTGGATTGGCGCTTGACGAAGATGCGGGTTTCGTGGCCGTCCGGTCCCGCAAAGACCGCAGTCACCACGCCGCTACTTCCCCCCCGGCCACAGTTAGGTGTTTCGACAAAATCCGCTTCATAGGCCCAAACGTCGGCAAATTCCACCAATTTTTCTCGTTCAAGGGCCTGGCGCCACTTGTCGTTAAGAAAGTCGTTTTGGGCAGAAATTGTCTCATTCCCCTCTTGGCGAGTAAATCAGGCAGATCGCGGCTTTTCACTGGCCGCCGATCCGTTAACCTGTTGCTCACTACTTTTACTTGGTTGAGGTCATCATGGAAGACAGCTACGAAAATTACAAACGCAGTACTGGCGGCAACACCCTGGGCATCGTCGGATTCATTCTTTCCCTATTGTGCATAACCGCAGTCATTGGTCTGCCGCTCAGTCTCATTGCTTTGCGCCGCCAACCGCGTGGGCTCGCTATCGCCGGCACTGTCATTGGTCTCATTTTCCTGGGACTGCAGGTCGTTGGTGGCGTCAGCTTCTACAACAAGATGAGCGAGTCAAATTTTGGCTCCTTTGCCAATTTTCTTGAGTATACAACCGACCTGAGCAAAGTCGCCTCAGCAGCGGAAAAATACAAGGAAGAAAACGGCGCCTACCCCGATTCGCTCGCTGATTTGGTGCTGGACGATGACGCCAAGACAGATCCTTGGGGCAACTCTTATCGGCTCGAACAGATCGTCGGAGTTGGAGGCAACCAGATCGTCCTGCGTACAGCTGGCGAAGACGGTCTTTGGGATACGGAGGATGATCCAATGCCGAACTCCAAACCTAAGGAGATCGACCAACCGGCACCAAAGAAAGCGGACAAAAAAGTCGAACCCAAGACAGACGAAGACAAATAAGTACGGCCGGCAAAATAGGACCGTGTCCCTTTTGGAATTAAGAGACTGATGAAACTATCTCAAAAAATACTGACGCTAGCATTCTTGATAGGCGTGTGCGCCCAGGGGGCGGCTGCCCAAGACAACTTCGAGTTAGGCAAGATGTGGACCTTCGAAAATGCTCCCAAGGAGTATTTCAAGAAGGAACATGGCTTGGAACTGACCGACGCTTGGTTGGATTCCGTCCGCCTTTCCTATCTCAAGTTTGGCGGTGGTTGTTCCTCGTCTTTTGTTTCACCCCGTGGGTTGATCATGACCAACCACCACTGTTCCCGGGGTTTCATCGCCAAGATCTCCCCTCCCGGGGAAGACTGGGTCAAGAACGGACATATTGCCAAAACCCTCGCCGAAGAAGTTCCTCTTCCCGGACTTGCCTGTCGCCAACAAGTGGGGATGGAGGACATCACCGAGCGCATGAATGCTGGCATCAATGCTCAAGACAGTGATGAGATGATCGCCAAAAAACGAGCAGCAAATCGCCAGAGCATTTTGGCGGCAGCTAAAGCCAAACACGGGGAATTGGAGCCTGAAGTCGTCGCCCTCTATCAAGGCGGCATGTTTCAGCTCTATTTGTACCGCAGCTTCGATGACATTCGTTTGGTGGCTGCACCCCATTTGCAAACCGCACATTTTGGCGGCGACCCTGACAACTTCACCTATCCTCGCTTCGGTATCGACTTTACTTTCGTCCGGGCCTACGTCGACGGCAAACCCTTCGATAGCAGCCAACACTATTTTCAATTCAATCCCCATGGTGTGAAAGAAGGCGAGTCCGTCTTTGTGCCCGGTAATCCAGGCTCGACCAACCGCCTCATGACGATGGCAGAATTGGAATACTGGCGCGACGTCAGATTGCCAGTCATCCGCGACATCATTCGCATGCGGGGTACTTACCTAGAAGCACGTGTCGCAGAAAACCCGAAGTTGGAAGCGTCACTGCGTCCACAGATGCTCAGCAATGACAACGGCAAGAAAGCCTACAAGGGCTATCACGACGCTTTGTTGTCCGATGATTTCATGGCTTACAAAGCCAAGGCTGAGGCTCTTTTTAAGAGCAAGGTCATGGCTCAAGATTCTCTTGCCGAGAGATACAGCAACACTTGGGACAAGATCGCTGACATTGCTGCAGAGCAACGCGTCGCGCTGGCTCGCAACCGCGCCCATAACACGCTCACAAACCCCTTGCTCTCAAGAGCTCTCAACATCGTGCGCGCAAACGACACATCATTGCCCGCCAAAGCTCGAGAAGCCGCCAAAGCAAATCTACTCAAGAAGGGAAACGGCAATGACATGGCGTTGGAGAACGGCGCCGATCTTGTCAACCGGATTCTGTGGCTTGAGCATGCTAGAAAGTGGGCCGAAAAAGACGACGCCTTTGTGTCCAAGCTCATGCCTGACTTGGACGCCAAGACCGCTCTCACAGGGCTCTACGCCGATTCGCCATGTACAAAGGGCAAACACATGTTGTCGCTTGTGGATGCCGGCATGCAAAAACTGAAGACGGCGAACGATGCTGCCATTCGAGCGGCATTGGCCCTCAACGAATTGCAAAAGCAAGAGCAAGGCAACATGGCCGCTCTGAGTACGCGTTTGCAAGTCCAAAAAACCCGTATCGGACAGGCCCTTTTCGCCGTTTATGGTACTTCCGTGAGTCCCGATGCAACCGGGACTCTCCGTCTTTCAGATGGCAAAGTAAAAGGTTTCGCCATGAATGGGACCATCGCTCCCTGGCGAACAACCTTCTATGGCCTCTTTGGGCGTAACGCGGCTTTTGACAACAAACATCCCTTCGACCTACCGAAGATCTGGCTCGAACGCCGCGATCGTATCGATTTGTCAAAGTCAGTCGACTTCGTCGCCACCAATGACATCATTGGCGGCAACTCCGGGAGTGCCGTGATCAACAGGCGCCGCCAAGTCGTAGGCCTTATTTTTGATGGCAACATCGAAATGCTGGGCAACAATTTTGTCTACAAGAGCGATATCCCTCGTTCGGTTTCCGTTCATACCGCGGCAATCTTGGAAGCTCTTCAGAGAATCTACGACGCCGATCGTGTTGTCGCTGAACTTCTTGGCTGGATGTAGATCGGGCGTTCAGAAAATGAAGAGAATTCCAATGGTTGTGCGGTGTTTGCTCGTTTTTCTTGTGGCGTGCGGAGGGCTTGGGGCTCAATCCGGCGAGGCTGGTCTGACTCCTTTTGATGTGGCCACTCTGAGGCGCGTTTATCAGGTGATTCCCAGTCCCAATGGCAAGACCGCCGTTTTTACAAGGTCTGAGCCGCGACTCGCAGGTGATACCCCCGGTTCGGATTACATTCATCTCTATCAGGTTGGATTAAGCGGTGAATTCCGGCCGCGAAAGCTCATTGGCGGAAAAAAACAGGTGCACGGCGTCGCTTTTTCACCGGACGGCAATTACATCACCTTCTTGGACCGCCGACCCGGGGATGTTGGCACACAACTCTACGCCCTGCCCACGGCGGGAGGAGAGAGTTTTCGGCTATTTGAACTGCAACACAGTGTGAGCGCCTACAAGTGGCAGCCCGGCGGCGAGAGCATTGCGTTCACAACACGAATGCCTCTCCCTAAACAAAGAACCCTGGACAGACTAGCCGGGTTTCGACCAATCTTCGTCGACGAAGGCAAGGCATCACAGTCTCTTTTTGTTTGCTCGGCCAAGGGAAGAAACGAGACGCGCATCAAGTTCCCGGGCAGTGTCAATTCATTCGAGTGGTCGAAAGACGGATCAATGATCGTCTTCGCCGGAGCTCCAACCAGTTCAATCGACGATCGCTACGTTGGTTCGAAGCTCTACCTGCTAGACTTGAAAACAAGAGCCTTCCGCCCAGCCGCCGACAATCCCGGCAAGTTGGGTGGCTACGCCATTTCTCCAAATAACAAGGAGCTGGCCTGGATCGGCGCAGTCGATGTTCGCGACCCTCATGCCGGAATGCTCCACGTCACCGACTTGAGCAACGGCAAGACACGCCTTGTAACTCAAGAGTTTTCGGGCATGGTCCATCAGATCATTTGGCGAGACGACAAGAATCTCGTGGCCGTCGCCAGCTACGGGGTTCGAACTTTTGTCGGCGCAGTCGAGCTGGAAAGCGGAAGGATTACACCCTTGGGGGGCGGCAAGGGCCTGGCATTTCGCCACGTCGCTTTGGTGCCCCATTCCCCGCAGAGTGTCATCGTTGCCGCCTCCCATGCTCGCTTTCCGGCGGAGGCCTACCGTCTTGTTGTTGGCGGTGATCCTGTGCGTCTTAGCTTTTCAAACCCCTGGCTCGATGACTATGCTCTCGGCAAACAAGAGACGGTTACTTTCAAAGCCAGAGACGGACTTCCCATCGAAGGTATTTTGATGTACCCCCTGGGCTACGAGAAAACGCAACGCTACCCCATGGTTATTGTGGTTCATGGGGGACCGGAGTCTCATTTCTCCGAGGGATGGAATACGTCCTACTCGACTTGGGGACAAATGTTGACTGCCCGAGGTTTCTTTGCTTGGCTACCCAACTATCGGTCGAGTACTGGATATGGAGTGGCTTTCGCCAAGAAGGATCATGGCGACCCCATGGGAGCCGAATTCAATGACCATATCGATGCCATTGCTACCTTCGCCAAGAAGGGGCTCATCGATCCGCGACGCGTCGGGATCGGCGGCGGCTCCTATGGCGGCTATACGGCAGCTTGGGGAGCGACGCGACACAGCAAGCATTTTGCTGCGGCCGTCAGTTTTGTGCCATTTACTCACATTCGCACCAAGTGGTACACAACGGACATTCCCAATGAGTTCTTGAAAGTGCACTACGAGGAAAAACCGCCTCATGAACAAATTGAGTTTCTAGATTCTCGAAGTCCAGTCGAGTTCGCTAACCGTTGCCAGACGCCACTTTTGCTCTTGGGAGGCGACAAGGACCCTCGCGTCGATCCGTCCCAGCCTTTTATGTTGTTTCGAGCCGTGAAAATGTCGACCAAGACTCCGACAAGATACATTCGTTATGCTGGCGAAGGGCACGGAAACCGCGTCAACACCAATCGTTATGACTACAGTGTTCGCACTCTGCGCTGGTTTGATCATTATCTTAAAAAAGGCGATCATCGATCAGATCCTCTCCCGCCGCTTGACGTAGACTACACGCCATGGCGCAAGACCAGGTAATAGGAGATCCAAATGTCTGCTGTAAACGCTACTTCTTTTCTCGCGATCGCAGTCATCGTCTCGCTGTTGTCAGTCCCTACCTGGGCACAACCAGATCTGTCGGCTAACAGTGTCTTTGGCCCCGGGAGTGTCCAAGCTGGTGCCTCCATGTCATTCTCACGCGATATCAGCAACATCGGCACGCCCTTTCTGGGTTCATTTGTCTACGACATTCGTCTGAGCGTCAATACAACCATTTCAGTGAGTGACCCTCTGGTTGCGACGATCACCTCGTCAAACTTGGGATTTGCCACCGGGAACGCCACGATCCCATCAGGATTGGCTCCGGGAAATTACTTTGTCGCTCTCATCGTCCAGCCCTTGGCGACTGAATTCAATACATCAAACAACGTCGTTGTCAGCGCCGGCACGGTCACCGTCCTAGCAGGAGTTCCAGACTTGGCGGCCGTTGCCATTGACGGCCCCACGACGGCCGCTACTTCAAGCACAATCAGCGTGTCGCGGAACATTTCAAGTGTCGGAGGCCCTTTGACTGCAGGCGCCCTCCTCTATCAGGTTCGATTGAGCCAAGACACAACCATCACTTCTCAGGATCCGCTGCTACTTCAAATTGGCTCGACTACTTTGGGCCAACTCAATGTCAATGTCACCATACCTGGGGGCACGCCCGCTGGCCCCTACTACCTCGGTTTGGTTGTGGCGACTTATCCCGGAGAAACAAATCTGGCCAACAACATCGTGGTATCCACGACGACAATCGATGTTGTTGACACGTCTCCAGTTCTCACCAGTGCAAACCCAACCATCGGTGCGCTTTCGGGCGGCGACACCATCACTCTTTCTGGTACCGGTTTCGTCGAACCTATGGCCGTTTCAATCGGCGGCTCCCTGGCGACGATGGTTTCTGTGACATCCTCCACAGCGGCAACATGCGTAACCCCCATGGCTCCAGGTGGCACACCAGGACAAGTGGATATCACCGTGTCGACTTCGTTGGGTTCGTTCCTCTTGGTTGACGGTTTTCGCTACGGTTCACCATTCCCAGGCTCAGGTGAGGACTTGGAATTGACGATTGGCGTCAATGGCACACCAACGGGCGACCCTTTCAAGACTGCCCTACCGGGTGATTTGATCACCATGCATTTCACTTCGCCGGGTGGTACTTTCGATGGCTGGGGAGCCGTTCTCATTGGTCAGCTCTATGCGACTGGAGGACCAGGTCCATTCGCCATACCTGGATTCCCGGAAGTCCAAGTGGACACCTCGGGTGCGATCGTAATCCTGGATGGCAACGGCCCTTCTCCTTTCGGCCCCATCGTTTACAACCCGGCAGGAATCACAATCCCGTTTCTCTACCCCGGTGGGCTCAGCGGCATGACGGGCATTGCCCAGGCCTTTTGTGTAACGCCCATCGCTGCCAATGGACTGTTTGCGACGTCCGATGCACTCACTGTCACTTACCCCTAATCCGCACATTCAGTGTCGTCTCGCGACACACCGAAAAAGACGGGCGAAGAGCTACATGCCATTGAGGGTGTCCTGGGCCATTTGACGAATCCGCGCGCTCACTGATGGGTCATCAGCCATTCTCTGAAGGGCCGTCCGAGCCCTCGGCGTCTTAACGTGCCCATAATAGCCGATAGCTGCCTCGTTGATCTTGATTCTTTCGTTTTCATCACGGTTCTTGTACTTCGCAACGACCGCATCGATGAGAGGCTGGGACTCGGGATTGCGCAGAATTAGAAATGACCCCGACAAAACACCACGATGCTTGCTGTTCGGATCATTGTAGTAGTCAAGGAGCTGCTGGACACCTTTGGCATTCCCTTGCTTTGCCAAACCAAAAAGCGAATTCACTTTGACTCCTTCATTCTTGGTTTCGGCAACGATCTTCTCAAGTGCTGATTCAGCTTCTTTGTCTTCCATGCGCATGAGGACCTGAGATGCCATCCGTTGCATGGTCTCATCGCCAGCTCCCAGGGCCATGTCTTTGAGAGGGTCGATCGATTCCACCGATGCCATGCCTTGGAGCATGAGCATGACCCCCAACATTTTTTCGTCCTCATCTTCTGAAGTCAAGAGCGCCAGGACGGCATCCCTACCCTTTTGCCCTTCTTGCAAAAGATCACCGACCAACTTGCCGATTTCATTGCTTGAGATCAGTGCCTCGCTCCCCTTCGCAGCAAGTGACTTGAAACGGCTCTCAATGTCCGCCATTCGTTTCGCCTTCTTGGCATCGTCGCCAGCAAGGACTTCCTTCATCGCAGCATTGTCCTCTCGCAGCTTCAGGACTTCGGCATAGAGCTCGTCTTGCTTTGTCGTTGAAGCAGCCTCTTGTTCTCGGGCAATCTGAAGGCTCTTCTTGAGAGCGACGACCTGTCGACGATATTTGGCAACAACCGCATCGTACTCGCTAGCGAGAACCATGTCTTTCTGCTCGATATGAGAAGTGTCGAGTTCACTATCGCCCGTACTGAGCGAAAAACTGTGGACGGCCCAACCAAGGGCAACGCCCAGGATGAGAGCGATGACGGGGAGTGGGGTTTTCATGGCAAAGAACCTCCGGTTCAATGTGTCAGTCTGTTATCAATATGTTTCCACCTACAGTGCATCATCGTGAAAAGAAGAGTGACGGGTATCGCATTTTTTTTTCGTCAATGGCACAATATTCGACTCAATTTGAAGAATCTCAAACGTGACATCACCCAAAATTCCATTTCGCCAACAATATGAAGCTGCCCGATCTGGTGACAACAGCGCCCAAGAGTTCCTTTTGGAGAGTGTGAGGCCACGACTCTTGCGGTTTATCGCAAAACGTATGGGTGAAGCCGCCAAGCGCCTGACGGAAGCCGAAGACCTGACCCAAGCAGCCTTGCTCGATCTCTTGGAGCGTATGGATCGCTTCCCGGAAGATTTGGACGAAACTGAGTTCCTGGCCTATTCCCTCCAATTGGGACGATGGCGCCTTGCCAGCTTGTTCAGCCGAAAAAGACGAGACGTCGGGTCGTCCTGTGCTCCTGAGGAAGCAAATCCCGCGGCGGCACAAACAGGAATTGTGACCCGAGAAGATGATCGCAGATGGACGCGCAACCTCATTGACTCCCTCGAATCCACGTATGCCACCGTCATGAGGTACTATCATGTCGATGATCTCACTGTTGCCGAAATCGCTCACAACTTGGATCTTTCAGTTGACACAGTGAAACAACGGCTATCCCGAGGACGAAAGATGCTCAGACAAAAAATGTCCAAGGAATGGAGCGCGCGATCCAGATGAGTTTGGGCCCCGACGAAATCACCTCAATTTTTCGACGCCTGTTCTTGGCAGAAACCGAAGCCGGCTCAGCCCGTGAGCTCGACGGCTACAAGGAGCTATTCGTTGGCTATGAAGAGCTCATTGAGACTCTCTTTGAGCGCATGAACCTGGACACCTCGGAGCAGGTTGAAGACCCGGGCATGATTTTCAAGATCGCCAGCTGTGGCGATGTCGTCGGACACTACCGCCTCGAATCCGAGATCGGGCGAGGCGGCCAAGCGATCGTCTACAGCGCATTGGACGAAAAACTCAATCGCAAGGTCGCCGTCAAAATTCTCACGCGCGTCGACTTGGGAAGCGAGTCAACATTGCGCCGCTTTCAACGGGAAGCTGAACTCTGTTCTAAGCTCAACCACCCAAGCATTTGTACGGTGTACGAGTCCGGTATTCATGACGGCATGCCCTTCATTGCCATGGAGCTCATTGATGGCGGAACGATCGCTAATCAGATTTCCACAAGCCGCAATCATGATTCTTCATCCTCGAGTAGATCCAGCGAGGTGTTTTTCGAGTCCATCGCTGTCGGGCCCCCAAGTAAGACCGTACTCGACACCGAGAAGTCGTCACCAGAACCCCTCACCCTACCGAACAAGGAGACCATCGGAACTGTCATCAAGACGTTTGCAGAAACCGCGAGAGCCCTTCATGCCGCTCACGAACAGGGCATTATCCACCGAGATATCAAGCCAGGCAATGTCATGGTCCGCCCCAACGGCGTCCCTGTCATCCTCGATTTCGGCCTAGCCCATGACGAAGAATCCGAGCGCATGGAACTAACGCAAACAGGCGATTTTTTTGGTACGCCAGCGTACATGTCACCTGAGCAACTTTCAGCTCATCGTATTCGTCTTGACAAGCGCACCGACGTGTTTTCGTTGGCCGTGAGCCTCTATGAAGCCCTGACTCTGCAAAGACCGTTCGATGCTCCGACACGCGAGGAGATCTACCAAGCAATCTTGACCAAGGAAGCCGTGGATCCCCGTAGGCTCAATCCGGCAGTTCCGAGGGATGTCGCCGTGGTCGTTGCAAAAGCGATGGAAAAGGATCGAGACCGTCGTTACGACGGCGCCTTGGAATTCGCTCTCGATTTGGAACGTGTCCTCGATCTGCAGCCGATTCTGGCCCGTCCTGCCGGATCACTCTTACGGCTGACCCGCTGGACTCAACGCAATCGAGCTTTAGCAATCTTCATCATCGCCTTGCCCATTTTTGGCATGATGAGCATTCTTGCAGCCGATCAAGTGCAGGAACGAAGAGAAGAAAAGCGTCTCATGGAAGCGCGCAGAATACGATGGGATCATCTCAAACGTGAATTTGACGAGTTGGTCGAATTACAAAACACGTCAGCTTTGGCCATCCTCATTCAGGCCCGATCGCTCAACGCTGTAAAGAAAGACCTCAACGCTTTGGATCGGGCCGGTGTCACTTGGATTCGTAAGAAACTCGATGACCCAGCACCGAATGTGAGGCAGGCTGCAATTAGTGTTATTATGGACATTGGCGATTCTGGAGCCGCTGAACTCCTGTTCGAGCATTGTCTCAATGACGAGAACAAGGCGGTTCGAGTGTGGTGTTCTCAAGCCCTATTCAGAATCCCAGACAAGGAAGTTACCCGTTACCTTCGTCGAGTATTCCAAGAGTCTTCAATCTCGGCTTGCCGAGTGAATGCTCTTTTTGGCTTGGCGCTTTCGAAGGCCGCCGATGCCCCAAAGCTATGTCTGGAGTTTTACCGGAGCGATGAAATAAGCCCGGT
>JAJRYU010000490.1 GCA_024275615.1 Planctomycetota bacterium | reverse complement strand
TAAACGCGCGCGCTACATGGGCCTCATGCCCTACGTAGGTTGAAAGGAACTCCTTAGCCATGAAACTTGTATTGAACGAGAACATTCGCGGTCTTGGCAGCACGGGCGACGTCGTCACTGTCAAGAACGGTTATGGGCGCAACTTCTTGTTGCCCAAGAAACTCGCTGTTTACCCAACTGAAGGCAATCTCAATCGCCTTCGTAAGGAACGCGAGGCCTATTTGTTGCGCGAGACCGATCGCATCGATGCCGCCAAACTCATTTCCAGCAAGATTGCCGGGAAGTTGGACGGTGTGGAGTTGGTCGTTGAGATGAAAGCCAACGATGCTGGCCAACTCTTCGGTAGCGTCACGGAAGCCATTCTTGCTGAGCATCTCGGCGGTTCCATCGATGTTGAGCTGCGCGAAAAGCAGATCATCATGGGAAGCCACTGGAAGCGAATCGGCGAGTACCATGCGATCGTGCGATTGCATTCCGAAGTGGAAGTGGAGTTTCCCGTGCAGGTTGTTGCCGAAGCCCCAGCGCCAGAGGTTGTGGCCGAGGCTGAAGCCGAAACCGCTGCTGAGGGTGAAGAAGCCACTGAAGAAGGCGCAGAAGTCGCCGACGAAGTGACAGCAGACGCCTCGGAAGAGGAAAAGACCGAAGAGTAGTTCGGCGCTTCTGATTGACTCAACCCAAAAAGCCTGCGATTCATGTCGCAGGCTTTTTGCACGTCCCTGGTCGGCCTTCGTCCCCTGTGCTTGTCAGAATGTAACATTGTGGAAAATTCTCTTCCGCCGCCAGATCTGTATTCCTGGTTGGAGGTTGTGCCATGGGGCAACAAGAAGTTTTCAAGAAGTATCAACACCCCTCGTGGAGACGGAGAACACGTGGTAAAAACCGCGTCGCCGAATCCACTCGAGGAAAGACCAAGAAAAGATGACCGACTTAGCCGCCGAAATGATGATGGAATCAGAACACGAGCTTCTGGTTCGCAAGCCACCCCAAAACCTTGAGGCGGAATCTTGCGTTCTAGGTTCGGTGATGCTCGACAATGACGCCGTGGGTGTTGTCTCCGAAGAGATCAAAGCGACAGATTTCTATGATCGAGATCACCGTTCTATCTATGAGGTGATTCTCGAACTTTATGAGGAGAACAGGCCCGTCGATGCGGTCACGGTTAAAGATCGATTGACGGCACAAGGCAAGCTCGAAGCCATGGGAGGCTTGGCGAAACTTGTCTCAATCATGGAATCGGTGCCTTCTGCGGCCCACGCCGGAGACTATGCCGCGATCGTCAAAGATCGTTCGGTAAAACGTCAACTCATCTCGGTCGCCAATAAGGTCCTACGTCAGGCCTATGGTGAGCGCACCAAGCGTGATGAACAGCAGGCCAACAGTGCAGCTGATGTCATTGAATTCGTCGAATCCGAAGTTTTTAAGTTGGCTGAGAATCGGGCCGCCAACGAACCGACAGAGATGAAAAAGGTACTGGAAAGCACCGTCAAAATGGTGGAGGAGTTTTCCAAGAACCAAGGGAAGATGACGGGGTGTGCCACTGACTTTTATGATCTGGACGCAAAGACGGGTGGATTCCAAGGCGGCGATCTCATCATCTTAGCGGCACGACCTTCCGTTGGTAAGACGACCTTTGCCATCAACTGTGCCATGAACATGGCGGTCCGTCACAACAAATGTGTGGCCTTCTTCAGTTTGGAAATGTCGAAAGAGCAGATCGCAACGAACATGCTGTGCGCACTTTCAGAAGTGAAAGGCGACCATGTTCGCAAAGGCAACTTGAGCGAGTCGGAATGGGCAAAGATTGTTGAGGCCGCCGGGAGGCTTCACGACGCGCCCATTTTCATTGACGACACTCCAGGACTTTCGCCAACGATCTTGCGAGGAAAGGCAAGGCGACTGAAACGTCGCCATCAAATTGATGCCATTGTGATCGACTATTTGCAACTCATGGATTGTGCCAATGCCGAGAATCGTCAGCAGCAAATCTCGACGATTTCCAGATCGCTCAAAGCTCTCGCTCGTGAATTAGAAGTACCCATCATTGCGCTGTCTCAGATCAATCGCGCGGCTGAGAAGGAGGAGCGCAAACCCCGCATGAGCGACCTCAGAGAATCGGGCGCCATTGAGCAGGACGCTGACTTGATCATGTTCCTTTATGACTCGAACTACCAAAATGCCGATCCAGAATTCGACGAGTCGGGGGGACGTGACATTGAACTCATCCTTGCCAAACAGCGAAACGGTCCCACGGGAATGGTGCCTCTTCTTTTCTGTCGCGAGATCATGAAATTTCGATCCCGGGCGCGGAATTTTTGATTCCTTAGCCAGTGGAAACAAGTGTAAAAGCCATCATTCATAACATGCTATCGGATAATGGTTTATGAAAACCTGTGCCGACACTTTTGGGCCTTTGCCCCTGGGCCCCCCAGGCGGTACCGTGCCTCGGTAAAAGGTGGTCTGTTGTGGCGGCCCGGAGAATGGGGAGTTCTCTTGAGGGCGTAAGTCCTGTTGTTTGGACCCTGTCGGTCAAGGAGGAGAGGTGTTGTTGCGATTCTGGATGCTCACCATTTTGCTGCTGTCATTGGCCCATGGCCTCCAGGCACAGGAGAACAAACCTGAACAGCACGAAGGCGAAACGGTTGTCGATATGGAGTTCATTGGCGCCGAATTGGCCAACAAGGAATCCGTTTTCTCGCAAATGAAAACGAAGGTGGGGCAACCCCTTCGCCGTGCGGATCTCAATGAGGACCTCAAGGTCCTCGTCCAAAAACTGAAACTCTTTAGTACCGTCTCTGAGCGCATCTTGGTGCGCAAGGACGGAGTCAAGATTCAATTCTTCGTTTCAGAAAACCCACGCATCGGAAGCCTCATTTTTCTCGGTAATCTCGAACTGAATCGTGAAGAACTGGAAGCTATTGTTGATTCCCACGATGGTGGCCTCGCGGATGATCTAACCTTGAAGTTAGATGAGCAGAGGATCAAGGAAAAGTACCTGAAAGACGGATTTCACTTCGCCGAGGTTAAATACCGCAAGCTTGTGGAAGAACGCACGACTATCATCTTTGATATTGTTGAAGGCCCCAAGGTTTCCATCGATTCCGTTACCTTTATTGGCAATGCGACCTTTGACAAGGGTGATCTTTTGGAAGCGATGCCAACGACGGACGAAGGTGGTTTTCTGTCCAGTCAACCTTATGTCGAATCAGATGTC
>JAJRYU010000489.1 GCA_024275615.1 Planctomycetota bacterium | reverse complement strand
TGCAAGGGCGTTGTCGCGAATCATCTCTGCCGAGAGCCTCAACGAAGGTCCACGACTGAATAGTTCATTTTTGGGATCGGCACCCATTTTTTCTTCGGTGATGGCGGCGCTTTGCCTATAGGTGGCAGATGTCACGATGAGTTTGTGGATGTGCTTCATGTTCCAACCACTCTTCATGAACTCCACTGCCAACCAATCCAACAGCTGAGCATGGGTTGGGACATCACTGCGAATGCCGAAATCTTCTGCTGTCTTGACCAACCCCTGACCGAAATACTGCTGCCAGATTCGATTGACCATGACCCGTGCCGTGAGTGGGTTTTCCTTCGACATCAGCCACTTAGCCAAACCAAGACGGTTTCTCGGCAACTCCTTGGCCATGGGAGGTAGAGCCGTGGGAGTTCCAGCCGTTACTTTCTTGCCTTTCAGACGGTAGTTACCTCGTTTGAACACGTGCGTGTCTCGGAGTTTCTCCTTCGGTAATTCAGCCATGACCAGAGCTTCCGGCATCTTCTGCTCTAAGGTGCGTCGGTCTTTCTTGAGCTTTTCGAGCTCACGATTGAGCAAGACTCCCACCGCGTCGACTTTCTTGCGATAGAATTCTCTCACCTTGCCACGCAACACGACCTTGCGCTTGGCTTCTAAAGTGTCTTCATGGCGGTGAGCTACTGTCTTGGCGACGTCGAGGCTAGGCAGTGCTCTCAACGCCATTACGATCTCATGATTGATAACGTCCGCACCCTCGGGTTCAAACCCAAAGGTGAAGTTGCCATCCGTCGATCGCGAACGCCTCGGAAAGAATCCGCCAGCAAAATTCCTCGGGTCAAATTCTGGACCGGGGGCACCGCTGGCAGATCTTGATCCCCGGGTGCGTTTGGGGTCGGCGGCGAATACAACTTTCACAACCAACTCGCTTTCCCCGGCCCGCAGACCAAGGCGCACCTTACGGTCATCGGAACTTGCCTGTGTACGACGCCCAAATCGGCTTCGGCGCGATGGCGCGTTGACCTTGGACTTGGGTGAACGTTCAAAGACCAACTTACCGTTTAGCCAGGCCTTGACGCCGTTTGGCCCGTCAAAGCTCATGACAACTGTACGTGATTGGGTGCTGTGGATCTTACGTGTGAGATACCAGGCCACGTTTCCCTTGGCGAGATTGATCCTCTTGCTATCGCGCCATTCACGATGCTTCACCCATTTCAGTGGCTTAGCCTTCTTTGGCTTGCGTGCTTTTGCATTGGGTTTGCCTGGGGCCGTCTTTGTCTTGGCTGTCACTTCGCTGGCACCGGACTCAACTTTCGGTGTTTGTTCTTTCGTGATGGAATTCTTTTTTTGGGGCGCTTGGGGCTGCGTCTTGTCGGCGGCAGCAATGGCGGCGGGTTTTTTCTTCGGCTTGTATTTGCCTTTTCCGAATTTACCTTTGCCAAACTTGCCCTTATAGGAACCGCTCTTCTTCGATTTGCTCTTGGCGGCGGGTTTCTCGCCAATCAGTTTCTTGGGGTCGTCCGTTTTTGCCCCTGCGACTTCAGCAGTTTGAACCTTCTTCTTCGATTCTTTGGCTGTTGGAGGAGTGAATTCTCTTTTGAGGTCGACGCCCTTTTTCAGAGTTTTTTCAACGCCGTAGTCTGTCTTGTAAGCCGTCTCAGCATCCTTGCTCTTGAACGGGCCGACTGCCGACCAGATCTTGCCATGCGCCGGTAGCATGGTTGTGCGAATCGCTTCGTCGCGGGCAAAACTAATCCGGAACCGGCCGATCAAGGTCTTGAACGGCCGCGACTTCTGCTCAAGAGTGATACGTACAACAGAGGACTCATTGAGTTCCAGAGACTCCAAGGGCACGATGATCGCTTCGTGACGACGGAGGCGTTCATCTCCAACAATACTCCAACCACCACCAAAACCGAATCGACTGGCGTTGCTGCTTTTTGCCTTGTCATCAACGATGATGGAACCTGTGATGTTGCCAGGAGAAATGCTATCGGGCAGCCGCACATCGGGCCGCTTCTGATTGAGATCCGAATCGGCTTTGGCGACAAACATCAACGGCGTGTCACTACTGTCGGAAAGCGAACTAACACGGACCTTCAATCCACTTAAGATAAACTGCCCTTTCCTTGAGCGCCCGGTGGCCCCTTCAGGTTGACCCGGGTCTGGGAGGACTTCTAACTTGATGGCGGAGATCTTCGTCTTTCCCGGTTTGAAAGTCAGGTCATAGATGTCGCGAACGGGAGGTTCCCCTGAAGACAAGATCGAGCCGTCGTCTTGGAGGCGCAGAATCGAACCATAGTGCGCCAACATGCCTATGGGTTGAGCGACATTCCACGCCACATCTTCCGCCACCGAACGACGTGCACCCTCTTCCCAATCTTGTTGACCTTGGTCAAAGAAGGAGTCATCCCCCTCAAGTCGGTCTTCCAATGTTTTGATGCGGCGGTCAAGCCACGCAAGGTGAGGTGTCTCATCTGGGTTTGGCACCCGCACTGATGGTTTCGGGTTACGCCTAGTCGAGCCGCGTCGACGTCCGACTTCATCGACTTGATTGAAAAATGCATAGAAGCGGTAAAAGTCTTCCTGGGGAATAGGATCAAACTTGTGGTCATGGCATTGTGCACAAGCCACAGTGAGTCCCAAGAAGGTAGTTGCAGTCGTATTAAGGCGATCGATGACGTACTTGGTACGGTACTCGTCGATTTCAGATCCTGCCTCGCTATTTGTCGGGTGATTGCGATTGAACCCTGTTGCAATTTTCTGCTGGATCGTCGGGTGCGGCAAGAGGTCTCCCGCCAATTGTTCGATGGCAAACTCGTCAAAAGGTTTATTGGCGTTAAAGGCCTTGATCACCCACTCGCGCCATTGCCATGCAACTCGCCCGGAATCTGCTTGATAGCCGTTCGTGTCGGCGTAACTAGCGGCGTCGAGCCATTCCTGGGCTTGGCGCTCACCATATCGAGGCGAAGCCAGCAAGCGATCAACAAGCAACGCGTAAGCATCTTTGCTCTTGTTGGCAACGAAGGCATCGATCTCTTTGGGTGTCGGTGGCAATCCCGTGAGGTCGAAACTCACTCTGCGGATGAGCGCCTGCTTCGAGGCTTGCGCGTTGAACGAGAGTTTTGCTGCTTCAAGTCTCGCCACCGTGAATCGGTCAATTGCATTGATGGCAAGGCTATCATCTTGGACTTGAGGAGGATCCAATTGAACGGGGGCCTTGAATGCCCAGTGTTTCGACCACGGCGCTCCTTCCTCAATCCAACGGGTCAAGGTGGCAATCTCTTTGGCCGTCAAGGGATCTTTTTGCTTGGAGGGCGGCATCACCTCTTCGGGATCATCACTGGAAATGAGTTCCACCAAGAGGCTCTCTGAAGGGTCGCCGGGAACGATGGCAAAGATGTCTTCGTCAATGGCGGCGAAAGCGCTCTTTTTCCGATCGAGGCGCAGATCCACTTTGCGATTGGCTTCGTCCGGACCGTGGCAGTCGTAGCAATGTTGGGAAAGGATGGGCCGAACATCTCTCACAAAGTCGACGGGATCGGCTGCGGGCTTCTCTTGGGCAAAAACCGAAGTCGCCAACAACACGAGGATCCAGGGAACCAACGACAACGCTGGGCGGCCAGATAAGGACATAGTCAATTCTCTTTTCAGGTAGTGAGCATCACTCCAAAGTGACGCGCGACGATCAATCTGGAACCTACCAGAAATAGAGGAAGCACACCCCCACCTTATCGTACTACCCGGCAATATATCCCGGAGCCAGAGACGTTTTTAGACGTCCCTTGTCAGACTAGCCTGAACAACGTCAGCAATGGATCGCTATGACCTGCGTTTGGGTGGCCTTGAGCCAGAAGAGCGAGATTTGGACGCTCCGGGTTTCCCACGTCGTTGACCACCGCCTTGAGATTTTGAACGCGGCGTCGAACGGCGACCTCCACGAGGCCGATCCTGACGCTGTCCACCCCCTTGGCGACCACCCCCACGGGGTTGACTTGGCCCACTTCCGGGGCCACCGGATGTCAATTCGCGCTTGGAAGGGGGCGGTTTGGGTCCGGTCTCAATCTTCTTGCCTATCTTCTTTTCAATGTCCCTTAAGTGGCCTTTTTCTTCCGGTGAGACGAAAGTATAAGCGTCGCCTGTACGCTCGGCGCGGGCGGTTCGGCCGACACGATGAATATAGTCTTCAGGTTGACCAGGGCAATCGAAATTGACAACCAAACCAAGTGAGTCTACATCGATGCCCCTGGCGGCTACATCGGTTGCGACAAGAACACGCACGCGGCCATTCTTGAAGGCACTCATCGCGCGCTCTCGCTGGGATTGGCTGCGGTTACCATGAATCCGTTCAGACTCGATTCCATGTCTCACTAAAAACGTCGTCAGTCGATTCGCCCGGCTCTTCGTCCTCGTGAAGACCAAGACCGAGTCATTGCCGCGATCGTCGAGGATATCAACAAGCAATCTGGACTTGCGTCCTTGTTCGACGAAGAACACTTTTTGATTGACGCCCGCTGCTGGTGCTTGATCCCGTTCAACTGCGATATGCACGGGATCGACGAGGATGTCGCCACTGAGCTTGACGATTTCTTTGGGCATTGTTGCTGAGAAAAAGAGTGTCTGACGGTCTTCAGGGACTCGCTTGAGAATGCGTTTGATGTCAGGCAGAAAGCCCATGTCCAACATGCGGTCTGCCTCATCAAGGATGAGGATTTCGACGTTACGCAAATCGACGTACTTGTGCTGCATGTGATCCAAGAGACGACCGGGACAGGCCACGATCACTTCAGTTTTCCGGCGAAAAGCCTGTTCTTGGGGACGCATGCCAACACCGCCGTAGACTGACGCAACCCGAAGCTTGGTGTATTTCGCCAAGTCGGCCATGTCGTCGGCAACTTGAGCCGCTAGCTCTCGTGTCGGTGTCAGAACGAGAACTCTTGGGCCACTGAGTGCCTCCTCGAGCAGATAGTCCAGCGATGGCAGCAAAAAGGCCGCCGTCTTGCCGCTGCCTGTCGCTGAGCAGGCCAAAATATCGGCACCGTCAATGGCCGGAGGTATGGAATCGTGTTGGATCTGGGTGGGTTTTTCGAAGCCAAGGTCTTTGAGTGCGTCGAGGAGTTTCGGATGAAGTCCGAGGGACTTGAATGTCATGAGGAATTTCTCGTATTGCGCCCACTTGAACGCGCCGCCGATAGATGATGGACCGTGGGAAGCCAAGAGGCTAATCCCAGTTTCAGAGTAGTAACGTGGGACCCAAGGGGCAAGACGCTATCGTATTCTGTCCGTTTGGCTCATTTGGGGCTTAGCGCACCTCTGAGGCAACAGCTTGAATCAGACACTCCTTGAGGTCAGACAGTTTGAAGGGCTTTTGGAGAAACCCAGCAAGAGATCGACCGCTAAACCCGGACTTGGCATCTTGTTCGCCGTAGCCGCTGACCAAGATGATCCTGGCATGGGGGTCGAATTCCTTCATCTTGTCGTAGACTTGGCCACCATCCATTTTCGGCATGGTAAGATCAAGAAGGACGTAGTCGAATTTCGAGGGACTTTCAGCAAAGATAGCGACAGCCTCTTTGCCATCACAGGCCACAGTAACTTCAAGACCTATGCTCTCCAGCATTGTCCGACCAACGTCCCGAATGGCCGCTTCGTCATCAGCTAACAAGACTCGCGAACCGGTGAGATCAAGATTCAATGCCGGCAACTCGTACTGTTCCTTCG
>JAJRYU010000488.1 GCA_024275615.1 Planctomycetota bacterium | reverse complement strand
CCCTGTCAAGACAATGTCGTCTCTGACGCTCCAATTCGTGGGAACTGCCGTACCAAGATCGATGAACTGGTCACCCGCAGAAGCATCCAGTGTCATTTCCATTAGATGAGTCTTCGCGGCACCATAGATGCGCACTATACCCTCCGATCGAATTCCACGACTTTTTTGGGACGGATCCCACATCAAGTCAATGGGCGTTCCTGGTGAATAAAATAATACCTGTGCCTTCCGATTTGGGGCCACTGGATTAGTCGCAGATCCGATCGAAAAAGAACCAGTCGGTGAAATAACGATGCTCTCCACCGTCAGACTGGTGTTAAAGGAACTTGCAAATGCAAGCTCTCCATCTACCTCGATAAACCGGATCTGCGCGCTCTCCTTACTTGTGAGAGTCACTTTGAGGCCAGCGGGGATTTTCACGATAGCCCCATTGAGCGGTAAGGCACCTCCCCGCCAGGTGGCGGCTTGATTCCAATTTCCCGACGTGACTGCAATGTTGGTATTCAGTCCGGGAGGAGAGGGGTACTGTTGGGCCTCAACAAGCCTAGCTGGGGAGATCCAGAGGAGGACTATAAGTAAAAGATGTGATCGTCTTGGCATGAAAGTTGTCCCTTTGTGTGCGTGGTGGTCGAGCAAATCGAAAGCACTCACAGCTCGGGCGCCATGGTTCCAATGGCGTTACAAAAAAACTTCGAAATGTTCTAATTCGGTTGATTCTTGTGGTTAGCGCAGGTTTGGGGCTGAACGATGGGGAGAGTTTATTTCTTTGACGTGAACTTCTTCAGTAATGCGGTTGCATCCGCTTCGAGGGTGAGCGTTGAATCGATTCGTCGCTCCATCGTTTTGAGTGCCACTGCATTGGGGCCAACTGGGGCCTTCTTGATTGCCGCCAAGTAGGCACGAGCAAGATCCACGTAGCTGGGTGCATAGAAGTTGGAGAGGAGGCTTTTCTCAGCAAGTGTGCGCGTCTTCTTGCTCCAGTTGTTTGCCATGGCTTTGATGGACTTCTTAACTTTCTTTTCGTGGTTGCGGCCGAGCGCGAATTGCTGCGACCCAAGTGCTTTCTTCCAACGTGCCTGATTGCCAAAGGTCCGATCAGCAAGACGAATCAACGCATATCCGAGCTGATCTGATTTCTTCTTGGCGTCGACCGGGTGTTCCTTGGCCAGAGAGATTGACTGAATCATCAGGTTGTCGATGATCTTACGGCCAGCAGCGATACTCTCCACCACAAGTGTCTTGTTCTTTGCTCGATATTTCTTGATTAGCGACTCCGCATTCGTCACCAAGAGCACGAGGGTACGCGTCGACGGCTCAGGTCTCGCCATCTCGGCATTGAAGGCCGCCATCGCTGACGCAGCGTTTTCCGTGGTAATGTTGTCCAACCATGCAAGGAGCTGGCCAACTTCGCTAGGTAGGGGCCAATGGCCAGTCCTGGCGTTGAGAGTCTCAACGATTTTGAGTCGGAATTTCGAATAACCCAATGAGCGGTAGATTTCGGCACTGCGAAAGGCGCAATCAACCGAAACAACCGCATCAGCCCGAGCATGTAAAATGGCCACCGCGAGGTTTTTCTTGGCGTACCTTGTGTGTGGCACGTTACCAAGCAAGTTACCTGCATGGGCCACGATGCCGTTGATAAGTTGAGGTTGCTGGCCAGCCAACCAGTAAGCAAAAAACGCTCCCTGACTATGGCCATAGAGATAGACTTTCTTGATGCGAAATGCCCTTCGAAACCTCTCAATCAGTGAGACGATTTGCTCCTCGTCATTCTTGTTCTGAACAAAATTGAAAGTCCCATTTCCGCCAGGGG
>JAJRYU010000487.1 GCA_024275615.1 Planctomycetota bacterium | reverse complement strand
CCTTCTTTGTCGGAAACCCAATTTCCTCAAATCTCTCAATGGCTGCCAATCGGCGTTGCCGCAACCAGTTCGGTTCTTCTGTTCGAGATGCGTTGAAATTGACAAAAGTAGCTGTAAATCGTTCGCTGCCGCTCAGTTGTTCGGATGTTTTCATCATGAGAAAATGTGATCTCAACGGGAGATTCCAACCTCCTCTTCAATCCAACCGTACCCTTGATCCTCAAGCTTGAGCGCCAGAGACTTGTCCCCAGATTTGACGATTCTGCCGCGGAGAAGCACGTGGACAAAATCCGGTTCGATATAGTCAAGTAACCGCTGATAATGGGTAATGACGATCATTGATCTTTCTGGACTCCGCAGAGAGTTGACACCATCCGCGACCGCCTTCAGGGCGTCGATGTCGAGCCCGGAATCCGTTTCATCAAGGATGGCGAGTTGGGGTTCCAAGAGAGCCATTTGGAACACTTCGTTCCTCTTTTTTTCACCACCAGAAAAGCCATGGTTGACCGGTCTTGAAAGCAGTTCCTTCTTCAAATGGACGGTCTTCAGTTTGTCATCAACGAGCTTCATGAAAGCGATGGCGTCGAGTTCCTCTTCGCCTCTTGCAGCGCGTTGAGCGTTGAGCGCAGCTTTCAAGAAATACATGTTGTTGACGCCGGGTATCGCGACTGGATATTGAAACGCAAGAAAGAGCCCAGCGCAGGCTCGTTCTTCCGGCTCCATGTCCAAGAGATTCTTGCCACCGAATCTGACGGTCCCACCGGTCGCCACATAGCCCTCACGTCCTGAAAGCAAGTAGGAAAGAGTACTCTTCCCAGACCCGTTGGGGCCCATGATCGCGTGAATTTCGCCTGGATTAACTGAGAGGTTGAGACCATTGATGATCTTCTTGCCGTCTACAGTTGCTTCCAGGTTCTCTATCTTAAGCATGAATAATCCTATTTAACCGATGGCGCCTTCAAGGCTGACTTCAAGGAGTTTCTGGGCCTCGACGGCAAACTCCATTGGCAATTCACGAAAGACCTCTTTGCAGAAGCCATTGACGATCATGTTGACAGCATCTTCTTCTGAAATTCCGCGCTGCCGAATGTAGAACAATTGATCTTCACTAATCTTCGATGTCGTCGCTTCGTGTTCAACTTGTGCAGTCTTGTTCGCGACTTCGATGTAAGGGAATGTGTGGGCACCACACTCTGAGCCCATGAGCAGGGAGTCACATTGGGAGTAGTTTCTCGCGCCATCAGCATTCTTGCCAATCTTGACCAATCCGCGATAGGCGTTGTGGCCATGCCCAGCCGAGATTCCTTTTGAGACGATCGTGCTTTTTGTGTTGCGGCCAAGATGAATCATCTTGGTGCCCGTGTCGGCCTGCTGATACATGTTGGTCAAAGCAACGGAATAGAATTCGCCCACAGAGTTGTCGCCCTTGAGGATGCAACTGGGGTATTTCCACGTGATGGCTGAACCGGTTTCAACTTGAGTCCACGAAATCTTGGCACTTTCATGGCAGACACCTCGTTTGGTGACAAAGTTGAAAATGCCGCCTTTTCCATCTTTGTCGCCCGGATACCAGTTTTGGACAGTGGAATACTTGATCTCTGCGTTGTCGTGAGCGACCAATTCAACGACCGCCGCGTGCAACTGGTTTTCGTCACGTTGAGGTGCGGTGCAACCCTCCAAGTAACTGACATAACTGCCTTCGTCAGCCACGAGCAGGGTGCGTTCGAATTGCCCGGTTCCTTCCGTATTGATGCGGAAGTAGGTCGACAACTCCATGGGACAACGAACCCCTTTGGGAATGTAGACAAAGGAACCATCGCTAAAGACCGCAGCATTGAGCGCGGCAAAATAGTTATCTGTGTAGGGGACGACCGAACCCAGGTACTTCTTGATGAGTTCTGGATGTTCATGGACGGCTTCTGAAAACGAGCCAAAGATGATTCCCTTTTCGGCGAGCTGATCCTTGTATGTGGTGGCTACGGAGACACTGTCAAAGACGGCATCAACAGCAACACCTGCAAGAGCAGCGCGTTCGTTCAAAGGGATGCCCAGTTTCTCGTAAGTCTCAAGCAATTCTGGGTCGACTTCATCCAAACTCTTTGGGCGATCATCGTCCGACTTGGGGGCGGCAAAGTAGATAATGTCTTGGTAGTCGATTTTGGGGTAGTGAACCTTGGGCCATTCGGGTTCTGCCAACGTGAGCCAGTGCCTAAACGCTCTCAATCGATAATCGAGCAAGAACTGCGGTTCCTTTTTCTTGGCGGAGATCAGGCGGACGACGTCTTCATTGAGTCCTTTTGGGATGACAACCGACTCGATGTCGGTAACGAATCCCCACTCGTATTCACGTTCGGTCACTTCTTCCAAATGCTCGTTCTTCTTAGTCAACGATTTCTCCTGACTCAAGTTTGGGAGCGGTTTGCAACACGCTCATGTCAATGGTTTGATCGAGAGTGGCACAAGCTGGTGCCGGAGTGATCATTTGTGCGAGCGTAACGCCCTCGAGAGCTTGATGGACCACCTGGTTGATGAGTTTCCAATTGACGCGGGTCCGGCAACTCGACTCAATAGGACAAGCTTGGGCGTCGGCTTCAGAGCACTCGGTCATGGCGATCGGCCCCTCGAGTGCGGCGATCATCTCCAAGAGCCGAATGTCATGACTGGAACGGGCGAGGACGTAGCCTCCCATGGCTCCACGCGTGGAAATCAGAAGCCCAAACCTTGTCAGCCGTTTCAGGATTTTTGAGACCATGGGCAGTGGCAAGGCAGTCTTCGACGCAAGATCTTTTGCGTTCATGAGTTCCCGCTCAGGCGCACTGCCAAAGTGGGTCATCAAGACAATGCCGTAGTCTGCTTGTTTGGTGATTCTGAGCATCAATGACCTGGTGAAAACGATATGGGACTGACCTTGTTCTATTTCTGTTTTCGGACGTGCGCAACACAACAAAACAGCGATAGTGGACCAATTTAGTCTCTTTAGATGGATTGCGACTGAGAACCAGTCGCATATAGTTATAAGCGGCTGGTTAAATGGGAGTTACACTCATGGGTGTGAAGAACGATGGCACTGCACCGGTGATAGCAAACCGAGATATTTTTTCGGATTTCCCTGTTCTATGGGCGGTGTATCCCTCGACGTGCCGCTTTGGCACCCAGCAGTAAAACCGACAGTATGGTGCCACAGCCACATTGCCAGCAAGACACAAGAGAAGCCACAATCTGAGACATTCACTCTTGAGCCGGCAAAACCACCATTCACATGGACATGGGTTAACCTGCCGTCACCGAGACACCGCCAGCCCGGACCCAAGGAAAGGGTACACGGCCAAAGACCTTTTCGGTCTCCGCGCTGATGGCATTGATGTTGCGAATTAAGTCGAGGAGGTTCCCGGCGATAAGGACCTCGGTAATGGGGCGCCTTTCCCCGTTTTCCACCACGAATCCCGCCTTAACCACGCCACTGAATTCCCCGGTGATGGCGTTGGTACTCCCAGAAAATCGTGTGACAATGATCGTCGGCTTCGAGGTTCCCAAGAGGTCTTGCAACTTTGCCGAGCCAGCAGCCATTTGCACCCGTCCAAAACTCACTCCAGGTAGATTCTCAGCCCCTCCCGAAGCATGCCCTGTGCTTCCAGGTTGTCCCGCTGCCATGGCTTCATATTGATTGTAGGGGATCGACAAGAGACGCCCGTTCTCGATGATTTTCTGTGCCCCTCGCGGCTGACCTTCACGATCAATCTCAGATGAATCCAACTCTCCGGGAACTGTCGGATCATCAACGAGTGTCAGAAGGTCGCTAGCAATCATGTCTGACAATTTGCCTCCCAAAGGGCTCTTGCCCTTGCGGATAGCTGAGGGGTTTAGCATCCCCAAGAGATTGCCGATGATGAGTGATGATGTTGCTTCCGGCGTAAACAAGACGTCTCCGAGATAGGACTTGCCTTTTCCAGGTCGCAAAGCCCCCAGAGTCTTTTGGACAAACTGCTCGGCACAGAGATTGATCTTTTCTTCGAATCCCTTGAAAGAACGCGAGCCATTACCAGCCACGGCGAAACTGCCAACTTCATCGCCATCAACAGCCATTCCAAATAGATAGCAGGAGACTTGGCTACCCTGGGAATGGACGTTCACACCGTTGGAAGAAGCGATCGCGCGGGCACCTTGCCCCGCAGCGACGGATCCAGAATCGATGCTCACTCGGGGATCAAGGTCCTTGACTTTGCGAATGAGCTCACCACCCAAGGATGTTACGTCTGCAACTCCAACGGCTGCGGCATCACTATGAAACAACCCATCAATACGAGTGATTTCCTTGCCCTCCGCTAGTCCGAGGAGGGGATCGGCGACCGAAGACTTTGCCAAGCTGAAAGCATCTTCGAGAGTGGCTGGAAAGGATTCGAAATCGTTGGTGGAAGCGAAACCAAGGCGTTGATCTTTGATGATTCGAACGCCATAGACAGTCTCATCGTCAGAGATCGCAATTTGCAAATCGTTCTTTTCAAACTCAACGCTCTGTGAGGTGCCCCAAGCAGCGATGACCTCGGCCTCATCGGCTCCCTGCCCTAGGGCAAGATCACGAGCTTCTTGACACTGTGCCAATAGCTCCTCGGGTGTCACAAGACGGTCGTTTCTTCCTAGCTCAGTCATTATTTTTGAGTCCCACCGAGAAGTACTTCACAACGCACATACGGACCACCAGCGTCCACTTTGGCCGGTTGGCCTTTGCCGCAGTATCCGGCACCTAAGTCCCATCGGAATTCCGAAGAAACTGCATATACTGTCTTCATGACCTCAAAAGCGACTCCGGAGAGGGTAACGCCTTTGACCAAAGGACCGAGTTTGCCGTTTTTGATGCGCCAGGCGTTTTGGACGGCGAACATGAATTCCCCTGTGGCATCGGCTTGGCCATTCTTTGGCCCATCAAGGAGATAACCATCATCGACGCCGGCAATCATCTCATCCAAAGTTGAAGTACCAGGAACCAAGTAGGTGTTGCGCATCCGGATCAGAGGTTGATCACAAAATTCCCAGGCCCGCGCACTGCCGGTGGGGGCAACGCCAAAGTGGGCTGCACTTTCGCGGTTGTGCAAATATGACGAGAGAATGCCCTGGTCGATGATCGTTGTTTTTTGCGCCGGTACGCCTTCATCGTCGATAGGAATCGTGCCTCCAGCTCCTTCCATGTACTCACTGAATCCGCTGTCGCAGAGAGTGACCAATTCGCTTCCCACGCGTTTGCCGATCTTCCCTTGGGCCACGGATCCCGATTGGACAAAATCGGCTTCGACGGTGTGTCCGATCGCTTCGTGCACCAAGAGCCCAACGATGGAGGGTGCAAGAATGACCTGGGAACGTCCCCCGGCAGGACTCTCAGCGTCCAACAAATCAACGGCAAAGCGTGCCGCATCAGCGATCATTTTGTTCTTGCGGTCGCCAGAAAAAAGACAGTCCCAATTTCCTGTGACGCCAACGGATTCATTGGCTGCGGATAAGACACCTTTGTTTTCGGCGACGGCTTGCACGCGAAACTCCGGCCGCAAAATGCGAAACGAAGTATTAGCGCCATCGGACGTGACAATCGCCTTGCGCTCGTCTATCTCGTTGTAGGCGCAACTGGCACTGGTAATACGGGTGTCTTCAGCACGAGTAGCAGCTTCAGTTGCACGGGCGAGTTCGAGCTTTTCTTCGAGGCTAATGGCCGCGACTTGTGCAGCCTGGGGGGCATCAAAGTCACCTTGTGCCAATTCAACCTCAGGCAATGTAGGGATCCTGTGCTTGCGGTTTGAGGCACTCGAGCGGGCAGCCTCGCGGGCGCGGTTGATCGCGCCTTGGATCGCTCCGGCGTCGGTAGACCCCGTACTTGAGAACCCCCAAGTTCCGTCTTGAAGAACGCGGACGCCAACGCCCCTGCGCCGCTTGACGCTGGCGGCTTCCACCTTGCCTTTTTCGACGACAACACTGCGGCTGGTCTTGCCGACATAGCGTAGCTCAACAAACCCGGATTCTCGGTCAACGATACTTTTCAGAAGCTTACGGATCTCTTTTGCCATCTAAGGCTCCTTCCCGAATTGGGCCGAAACAAGAGAATCTTGTTTCGCAGGGTTGATCTTCCGGAATCCGCGGCAGACGTGAAGATGAAAAATGTTTTGTTTCGGAATACCCGTCAAACCGGCGAGTTCAGAGAATTTTTGATGAAGGCTAGCGGACGTTGGCTTGAGTTATCGTCCTGCTATCGCCGCTTCGATAAGGGCTACCATGAGCGGGTGGGGCGCTTCGGGAGTAGATCTGTTCTGAGGCAGGTAGGCAACCCCCTGATAGAATGGCAAATCGCGCCTTTCTATGGCAGCGACGAAGGTTCGATCCCCTAAGGTACCACGGCCAGGAAAGTAAACGCCGTGGGATTCGAATGCCGGCAGAAAATCGGGATTGGCGACAAAATGGCCACGAAATTCTTCTGTAAACGGACCAGCTCCACCGTAAATCGCCGCCAAACGGCTTTCTCGGGTCAACTCGACTTGGATTTCCTTGGGGGCGAATTTGTCAATGGGGGGATGATCTAACTCCAGGCGCGAAATAACGGGGAATTCCGCATGTTCGTCATAGGCTGTGCTGTTGGCGTCCTCCCGGCCTAAGACCCTGCGGGCCAAGTCAATAATCATGTGTTGATAACCATACTCGATGCCAAGAACGGGAATCTTACGGGCCTCGAACCACTCCAAGGAGGCGAGGATCTCGGGCCAGAGCTGCCTGGGAGTCTTGGGATTTCGGGGCGCGATGACCGCACAGACCGTCCCGTCAAGAATATCGTCGCGATCAACAATTTGTGTTGGCGTGACCCACTTGGTGTTCAGAACCACCTGGCAGGCTGCCATGGCATGGATGAGGGCGTCATGGGTGGCTACATGTGCTGCGTATTCAGGATCAAATTGACCAACAATCGATACAATTGGCGCCGGCATCGTCCACCTCATTTTTGAACATCCAGGGTATCAAGAGATACGACCTCATTGACTCTTCGGAAGATTCCTTTGGTATATCCACTCGGAATGGGAAAAAAACCTCTAATCGCCGCTGCGACCCGCACCCATCCGAAGTGTCGCCGACACCTTGTCCCTTGTGCTGTACCGTCTTACAATCACCTGGACAACACTCCTAAACGGCAAGAACCCAAAAACCGCTGGGGTTCCTCAATGTATTTGCTGAGCTCCTATGGGGACGATTTTGGTCGGCCCAAGTCCCTAGCTCTGCCCATTCAACTGGAAGACAACTCATGGCATCGAGGCGCATTGACACTTACCTACAAGACCTTCTTGGGGAAGATCGTTACGACTTCTATTCGGCAGTCCGTGACTTTTCTGACGATGCGATTGGCCCGAAGATCCTCGAATGGGAACGTTCTCATTGCCACATACCGGATGAAGCCATTGCACAAATGGCTGAACTTGGACTTTTCGGCATTCCCGTGCCCGAAGAATTCGGCGGCCAAGGTGGTGACCACCTTGACTTGGTATTGATGGGTTTGGCCCTTGGCTATCACAGTCAATCTGCGGCCATCACTCCTGGTGCTGCTGTCAGCCTTGGAATCAAACCTCTTCTTCTTTGCGGCAATGAGAGTCAAAAAAGAGAACACTTGCCAGATTTAGCTGCAGGCAAACGTATGTTTGTTTTCGGTTTGAGTGAACCTGGACGTGGCTCCGATGCTGCGAACCCAGAGGTGACAGCCGCGAAGGGCGATGCGGGCTGGATACTCAAAGGTGAGAAATGTTGGTCGACCAACGCTGAATGGGCCAGTCACGTTGTCGTTCATGCCATGACTGACCCTGATGCCCCGAATGGTCAGCGCTCAACCTGCTTCATTGTTCCCATGGACCGTGAAGGTGTTCATTACCAGGAAATGGCCGGGAAGAAAGCCTGGGAGCAGTCCAGCACAGGTTCCATCATGTTTGACAATGTTCTTGTCCATGAAGAAGACTTGCTCGGAGAATTGGGCGGAGGATTCAAAGTGATGGTCACCACGCTGAATGGGGGCCGCCTTTTTGTTGCCGCTTTGGCACTCGGTTCTTTGGCATTTGCCCTGGATCGCTGCTCAAAGTATGTCCAGGAGCGCACACAGTTCAACGATCAGGCGATTGGACGGTTCCAAAGAGTTCAGGACGTCATCCTCGACATGGATATGGCTCTTGAAAAGAACCTCACTTGGCTCATTCATTTGTGCGAGCTCTACCTCGCCGGAAACCTCTCCCGGGAACAAGCCGCCAAGATCAAAATCTCCTGCTCAAACGAAGCTTCAGACTTGTTGGTAAAGGCCATGGAGATTTGCGGTGGAGTCGCGTGTCTTGACGAATTTGGACTTATTCGCCACCACAATGACCTCTTCGTGACCCGTGTTGGCGAGGGAAGCAATCTGGCCCTCAAGACCTTGGCAACTCGTCCACTTCTGCCCGAGATTCGCAATATCTTGCAGTAGTATTTTCGGGAAACGATTCGTTGGTTCAGCAGGTTCTGTTTGCAGCCGCTGGCGGTCTCATCGACACTCTAAGCGCGAGATTCACCACGACCTTATCCTGCCACAGCTGCGTAGGCGGGAGGCGGGCTAATCGTCATCAATGTAGCGCGGCGTGCGCCCCAACTCCGCAAGAAGGTCGTTGATCTCTTCTTTCAAAGCAACCATCCGGAGTTCTCGACCAATTGCCACGCGATTGAATTCTTCCAGTTCCCGATGGGCTCGCAGAATGTTTGCCAAGGAACCGTTCAGAGCTGTCATGTCGTGCAAGACGACAACGGTCACATCTTGGCCTTCCTGCTGCAAGGCCATGACATCCACTTCCACTTGAAACGTTCCACGGCTACTTTGGGCTTCCACTTGAAGCCGATCTCGTGCTGCTCCATGCAGAAGCCACGTGCCATCGGGACTACCAAATGAGGCACGGTCTAGTTGTCGCAGGCCAGGTAGGAGATTGAGGAGATTGGCCTGGTCAAGGGAGTCCATGTCAAGATCGAACAGGGATGCAGCGGCACCATTGGCGTAGAGGAGGCCAAGATCGTTCTTGACGCTGACGATGGGAACTGGACAAACGGCGAGGATCTCTGATTCAGTCACCATGAGGGGGGCTCCTGCTGTCTTGGGGTTAGTCCACTGGCAAAATTGGCATGAAACTCTCAACGAGATCGAGAAGGGCATCAGGGTCGAAAGGTTTCATCAAATAACCGTTTGCTCCGACATTGAATCCCAATTCTTTTTCATCTGTTTGTGCGCGGGCAGTCAGCAGAACAATGGGAATCTCCGCGAT
>JAJRYU010000486.1 GCA_024275615.1 Planctomycetota bacterium | reverse complement strand
CGCGCTATAGATCGCCGACTGGAATGTCGTGAGCGTCCCAAGAGGAAGAGTCGGTGTGGTGAATTGCAATCCGCCGACACCCATGAGGTTCGTGCGAAAGAGTGGGTTCAATCCAGTGAGAGCCGTGCCATGGAAATGGCCCAAAAACATGGAGGGTAGCAGACCCAGTGCAGATCGGCGCTGAGGACCAAGGTCTCGCAAATCGGGTTTCAACCGTCAACGACGTAGGAAACAAAGAGTGCCGTGCCAGCCAAGAGAGTACTCGCACCCAAGTTGATCACGCGAATCGAGACTGGCTCGGTCGATGTAAATGGCACACAGTCGCGTCCTGCCACAATCGGCGAAGACACCTGAATAACCGCCCCATCCACCAGTGCCGAATCCACCTCGATGTTCATGGCGACAACAAATCTAGCACGGCCAAACCCGTGGTTCCCAGCAACGCGCCCTGGGTGACTCGGGAGTAAAACCACCAAGAAATCCTGGGTTGCGACGATCTAGGTCTCCGTTCCTGCGCCTGTGTCACATTTCTGGACACCTAACAGGGTAGAATTCCCCTAGTTGGTCAATAAGCCTGCGAGCAATCCACCAGAATTCCCTAGGTTTCCGCGTTCTCTTCGCTTTCCTCGACGGCGGGAGTAGATTTCTCCGCAAGGGCCGACAATGTCTTGGCGAGGGCCTTCTTGGTCGTTGGCGCGTTCAAGTTGCATGAGAAGAACGTCAAGTCATCGAGGGATACCAAACCAACGACATGCTGTTCGTCATCAAGCACAGGGACACGCCGAATTCGATGGGTGCGCATCAACTTGTGCGCCGCTTCTAGCTCATCGTCTACCTGGCAAGTATGAATGTCGGTTGAGCAGCAATGACGCACGGGAATGGACTCCAAGGGCAACCCTTGGGTCAAGGCTCCCATGCAAATGTCGCGATCCGTGATCACGCCGCGAAGTTTGCCAGTCGCCGTTTCGACAACTGGCAAAATACCGTAACTATGCTTCAACATGATGGCTGCAGCCTCAGCCAGTGATGTGTCTCCATAGCAGACCTTTGTCTTGTTCCGCAGAATATCCCGTACTTTCATGGTGGTCTCCTTTTTCAACACCTTTGCATAAGGGCGATCGGAGGGAAAAATCGTGCAAGCCATGTGCCGTCAGAAAGGGATCGATCACGATGACCAAGCGAGGAAAGCAACGACATTCCCACAAGACATCTTTTGTGCCTTCGGTCGTCGCAATGACCGTGTAAACAACTCCCTTCCCCACCTCCATCACTGATGGAATTCCAGACGCTCGAACCAAAAGAGAATAATGAAATCTTCCGTCACCAAACATCAGACGGTCCCAGATCGATTGAGAAAAGTTGATGCGGCGCATGGTCAACAAAAGAGCAGTTCTTGGGGCTAGTGCGGCATGCCCTTCTGCCTTTGCATAAATATTCAGATTGACTGTAATTCAGCCTAATTTCCTCTATATGACGGCGGCTGCGTTCTGCGCCAGGAAGTTGCCATTTGTCAATTCGAGGTCGTGATCAAGTTCGATTGTCCGCGTGCTCCTTTGCATGCGGCAACCAGACTCGGTCCATGTGGTTGGGGAATCACACATGAGCATATTTGTCACCTTGCTCACTGGCTTGGTCATCACGATCAATGCCGGTGGCGGCGGTACGTTAAACAGTCCTATTCCACGTTACACCGATTCAAACGGAGTTATAAAACTGGCTTCATTCGATCTACCGAATGGCCATGGTGTTGTTCTATTCAATCCGAATGCCAGTATTCACGAAGACCCGACCGGGACTTTTTCCTTCAAGAAGATCGAAACGACGACAAACGTGATCCCCTACATAGGGGCCACTATGGGGCTAAACAACTTGGTCTTTATTCCCGATGATCCAACTCACTACCGCACGTCAATCGCCAATCCATGGACCAACCATGTGCTCTTGGGTGGCGAGATGATCGTGGTCTACAAGCAATCTGCGCCGCTTTCGATTCCTTCAACAACGAGAATCAACCAGGTCAAGAGCATCATCAATGCGACCACAGGTTTGCAGCAAATCCAGACCTATCCGCGGATCAAACATTTCCTTAAAGAACTGTCGGACACGGGTGCCATAACCACTGTTCCTCAGGGCCAGGCTTGGGACATGGGCTGGACACTGCGCAATTGGACTTACACGGCAGGGGGGGCCCCAAGAAAAGGCTGGTTCAAGGCCATATGTCCCCGCGGAAGTGGCGGTTTGGACAACTGGCACTACAACCGACTGCTCTATCTCGCCATCAATTTCATCAACGATCCGACTCAGGCCAACTGGGAGTTTGGATTGCGGCAGGCCATCGCCCACGCCACTTTGGGGCGAGAATGGACCGGTATCAGGAAAGGCATGTCCAAATACGAAAAAGGGGATGCCTTTCTGGGTGAACAACAACCAGGGACCTGGTCCAAACAATGGTCCGCCGGCCTCGTTGTTTGGGCCATCCTGTCCGACGACTATTTGCTCAAAAAGGCCATTGAGAACACTCTTCAAATGCACATGGGGGTCAACCCGACTCTTGTCTGGCAGGGATATTGGGGCGCGCGAATCGCCGCGCGTTACCTTGATGAACTTCTCTTGTTCTACATGCTTTCAAACGACCCCATTCTTTTGGCAAAAGCTCAAACGTTCATCACTCATGTGAAAACACTCTTGGGCCCCAATGGCTGGTGGCCGAATCTTGGCAACAATGGTGCCGCTGAAGAATCACCGTGGATGCAGGTCCAACTCGTTGCCGCCATTTATCGCTGGTACGAGAGATTCCCTGCTCTGGAAGCAGCAGCGGGCTTCACAAGAGCCGAACTCGACAACGTCGGTGCCGCCATCATGCAAGATGGAACCGAAATCAAGAACGGCAAGAAGGTACTCCTTTATCGCATGGGAACAACGACCGTGTCAGCTCCTTCCATGCACCTCACGGCCTTCGCCGTGCCTATGCTGAGATTCATGAGTAACCACGACAGCCAGTACGTCGGTTTGTACGACCAGATTCGCAATTTTGTGACCGACTGGGCTGGTTCACATTTCACCGACGTCGCGGCCGGAACACCTCCAGCGCTCTCGACCATTGGTTATCGATTCCCGCCTCAAGGATTTGGCTGGTCGAAAGCCATGCTCTTTTACTTTGAGGCCTTGCGTTAGTCGACATTCTCCGACGTCAGCACCCTCGAAATCCGAGTAGAAGAAGAAACCCCAGTGTGTTGTCACATACTGGGGTTCTTTTTTGACAGATGAGAGGTGACAAGAAAGTAGTTTTTCTCTTCGGGAACCCACAATGGGCCCTCAATTCTTGGATTTGACGACGAAATCCTCTTTCTTTGAACAATACCGTGGAATCAAGGACGAAGTGATGTCGACAGAATCCGCTGCATCCCTGAGACTGGTGACGTAGCACCGATCAAATTGCTCTCAGAAGAAGGAGAACAACATGGATTATCAGCCCCCTCAACCACCTCGGTATCCCCGAGAACCAAGGCGGCCCAGTCGCCCGATCAAGTTGAAGGACTTGAAAAAACCGCTCTCTGCCGCCGCAGTCTTGATTTTGATTGGGACGGCTTGGGCCTTCTATGAGAACTGCCGCATTGACGTGCCGCGCAGAAACATCGCGATCCTGATCAAAAAGACTGGTCTCGATCTCGAAAACGAAATGGAAATCGCCCCCAGTGAAGAATACAAAGGCGTTCAAAAAACAAAACTCGGCGAAGGACGCTACTTCTACAACCCCATCGTTTGGGATTGGCTCATCGTGCCCATGGTTGAAATCCCTTCCAACAAGCTCGGAGTCGTGGTCCGCAAGACTGGCGACGACTTGGGTTACGGAGAGATCATCGCCTGGAAGGACAATCAAAAAGGTATCGTACCTGACGTCCTGAGGCCGGGGCGTTATCCCATCAACTCATACGCCGAGAACGTCGAATTCCATGATCCAGTTACCGTGCCCGCCGGATTCAAGGGTGTGGTCACGTTGTTAGCCGCGCCAATCCCGGAGAATCCAAACGTGCTGCTCGTCGAATCTGGCAAACGGGGTGTGCAAAAACAGACCCTCGATCCGGGGCGCTATTACATCAATCCCTATGTCAAAAGAGTTGATCTCGTTGACTGTCGAAGCCAACGTTTCAACTTGGCACAAAACAAAGACATGGGATTTCCGTCAAAAGACGGATTTTGGGTCAGCCTGGATGGCATCATTGAATTCCGCGTAAAACCAATACGAGCTGCGGAGGTTTTTGTCACCTACAACGATATCAGCAATGATGACGCCATCGCCAGCGAAATTATTACCAAGATCATCTTGCCGAATGCACGTAGTTTTTGCCGCATACAAGGTTCGAACAAGTCCGGTCGCGATTTCATTAGCGGTGATACACGTATTCAATTCCAAAAAGACTTCCAGGATGCAATGCGCCAAGAGTGCGAACCCCTGGGAATCGAGATTATTCAGGCTCTCATTACCCAGATCAATCCACCCCAAGCCATTGCTGGCCCCGTTCGAAACCGAGAAGTCGCAAGACAGAAACTCAACCAATACAAGCAGCAGATCGTACAACAAGAATCCGAAATGAATCTGGCTGTTGAGCAAGAGTTGGTGAAACGTAGCCAGGCTCTGGTCCGCGCCGACCAAGACGTTGTCACAATGACAGTCGAAGCCAAGAGGAAACAGGAAGTGGCCATTACCAAAGCCAACGAAAACCTGGGCGTGGCCGCCTTTAAGTTGGACGCGGCAAGGGACGAAGCCGCGGCCACCATAGCCAGGGGCAAAGCCAGCGCCGACGTGGTCCGATTTGACAACCAAGCAGAAGCTGCTGGTTGGGCCAAAGCGGTCGAGGCTTTTGGTGGTGATGGTAATGAGTATGCCCGATACGTGCTTTATCAGGCCTTGGCACCGGGATACCACAAGATCATGGCTAACACGGCCAATAGCCCCTTGATGGACATCTTTGGTAGCTTCGGCAAACGCACGCCACCTCAAACCCCCGCCAAGACAGTTGCCCACAAGCTCGCTCCCCAAGAAGAAAGTGCCGTGGGCTCAAAGACGAAGGAGGAGGAGAAATGAAGCAAAAGAAAACCACAATTGCTCTGGGTGTTCTCGGTGTCATCGGCTTGCTGTTTGCTTTCCATTGGTCCATCAACAGAATCTACGTCGAGAAAGGTTATAGCCTGCAGTTGCGCTACAAGGGCCCGCTCCTTTTTGGCAAACGCAAGATGGCCAAACCCGGCCAATTCGCTGAGGAAGGTGAAATCGGCATTCTCTCGCGCCTGCGTGGCCCTGGCCGTCATTTTTACTGCCCCATATGGTGGGAGCGTAAGATCGTCGAAGATGTTGTCATCCAACCGGGGACTGTCGCCCAGATCACATCATCGTTGGGCGAGGATCTCCCAAAAGGCAAATACCTCGTCGATGGCCAATTGGGCAAGACAAAGTACAAGGGTATTCTCCGCACGGTCTTCGGCCCAGGTCGCTATCGTGTCAATCCCTACGCTTACGAAGTTACCCGCGTCTCCAGAGTCAAGAAAAGGTCTGGGGGGCAAATCAAACTCAGTGGTTGGGTTGAAATCCCAACCGGTTACGTGGGTGGTGTGACTAACCAAGCAGACAATGCACTTACTGGGGCCAAAAAGGGCATCCAAGACAAAGTTCTGCCCCCGGGCATCTACCCCATCAACGGTAAAGAACAACAAATCGATGTCATTGAGGTGGGTTTTCGAGAAGCCACCGTGGGTGTGGAAAAACAGCGCACCAAGTCCGGCGCTCTTGTTCTCGATAAGAGCGGTGAGCCTCAGATCAAGGATGGTTCAAATGGCATCAACTTCCCATCCAACGACGGCTTTCCCATCTACATGGACTTCACCGCAATCTGGGGCGTGATGCCCGATGCTGCAGCAAGAATTATCAAAACGTTTGGCAACATCAAAGCTGTCGAGGACAAAGTCGTCTTGCCGCAAATTGAGAGTATCTGCCGCAACAACGGTTCTCGCTATTCGGCAGTCGAACTTCTCGTTGGTGAAGATCGCCAGAAATTCCAGGAACAAACGACTGAAGCCTTCAAGACCATCCTCTCAGCCAAAGATATCACCTTGCAATATGGTCTTGTCAGGCATATTTACATTCCTGTCCAAGTCCGTGAGCCAATTCAAAATGCATTCATTGCCGACGAGCTGAAGTTGACTCGAGACCAAGAACAACTGACGGCCAAGGTTGAGGGCAAATTTAGGGAAGCGGAAAAAAAAGTCGAGTTGGAGTCTGAGAAAGTACGCGCAGAAACCGAGAAACTCGTGGCAGAGGCTATCGCTCAGGGTATCAAGACCGTCGGTGAAACCGCCGCCGAAACGGAGAAATTCGTCGCCAAGATCGACCGGCAAGTGGCGGAATTGGAAGCTCAAGCTACGGTCGTCCGTGGTCAAGCTGGAGCACAAGCAGAACAGTTGCAACAAGAGGCAAGAGCTGAAAAATTTGGCCTCGCGGTAAAAGCCTTCGGATCTGGTGAGGCCTATACCCGTTGGGTCTTCGCTTCAGGATTGCCAAAGGACATTGCCCTACAACTCCTCTATGCTGGAGAAGGAACTTTGTGGACCGATCTTAAAGGCTTCACTGAAACCGTCTTGGGCAAGCAATTGAACGACCAAAGAAAACGGCGAGAGTAGATCTGAATTTCGATCGGAGTGTCTCGTTGGCAATGAAGCCAACGAGGCACTTTCATCGATCGGTTTTTCTCAGGATTTCGTACATGGCCTGCGCGGCCATGTCGGTATCACATTTGTGGCCAAGGGCATTGAGCGCTTCCCCGACGGCTCGTACGGTCCGCTCCAAGTCTTGTGGCCGCAACAAAACATCCCCCATGTGGCCGACACGAAAATAGCTTGCCTTCAACTTGGGGTGCAACCCCCCCGCGACAATAACTCCGCGTTGGGCGATCGCTCCCATGAGTTGGCCATCAATTCCTTGGGGAAATCTGATCGCGCTCAGTGTATGAGCAACCTCTGCAGGGACCTTGGGCAGGAGTTCCAGCCCAAGGACCTGCCATGCAGCTCGCATAGCTTCCGCCGACCTTTTGTGCAAGGAAAAGACAGCATCCATAGACTTGCCGTCCCCGACCATCTCATTGAGAGCAACATCCAGGGCTGCCATCAGGCTTGTGGCGGGCGTGGCGAAATAGCTGGGCGAGCGGTTCTCGTAGGCTTTCATGATAGGCAACCATTGCTGCCAATCGAGAGACATGGGCGGTGCTACGCTGAGAGCGGATCGCGCTTCTAGGGCTCTGGCGCTGGCAACCATGAGTCCCAATCCTGGAGGCAATCCGACGGCCTTTTGCGATGCGGTCAAATAGACATCAGCTCCCCACGATGACATCTCAAATCGTTCGCCCGCTGTGGCGCACACCCCGTCAAAAATGGAAAGAACGCCGTGCTTCTCAGCCAAGCGGCACAGGCCTTTCGCATCAACAAGCACGCCCGTTGAGGTATCGACATGAGTAGCCGCTAAGACCTTGAAGTTCCTGCCACCAAGGGCGGCTTCGACGTCCGACACCGTTGGGGCCACAAAGAACCCGTCGCTACCATCCGACCCTTTAACTTCAGTGACATGGGCACCTCTTCTCCTCATCATCTCTGCCATACGATCAGAGAAATAGCCTGAATTAACGACGAGAACCTGATCACCTGGTTCGACTAGGTTGTGGACGGCCATGTCCATCACCGTCGTTCCAGAACCGGCGAGTGCAAAAGGCTGGCTGTCGGCCCCAGCCAACCACACCCGGCGCATGTTTTCGAGCGCCCGCCCCATCGCCTCGATGAACCCGGGAGCCACATGACTGGACGGGTGCTTGGCAGCAGCAGCGACGACGCCCCGCGAAACTTCGATCGGACCGGGGATCATCAACAACGGGCGTTTGGGCATGACTCATTTCTCCAGAGGACAGACTTGCCCATGGTACACTGTGCTGCGACAGTGACAACTCATGGCTACCCCCCATGATTCACGACCTTGCGGCCATCAATGGGTGCATAGCGCCCGACCTTGTCGTCGAACACTCTGCACCCATTGAACATTGACGGGGAATTGTCGATGAGTCGAAGAAAGAGCCTTTGGGGTCGACTCGAAGTAGGCATGTCGATCCTTGACCGCAAGTGACGACATTCTCATGAATAAGGCGGGCATTGACCACATTCACTCGAGTGCCTTGCGAATACGACGCACCGAGCGGACCAGATCCGAGAAGAGCTCGCGGGTTAAAGCTTGTTCCTTGTCACAAAGAGCTTCTTCAGGGTTGGGATGCACTTCGACCATGACGCCATCTGCCCCCACCGCCGCTGCCGCCAGAGCCAATGGAATCACAAGGTCCCGTCGACCGGCTGCATGGGAAGGGTCGACGATAATGGGTAAGTGCGTTCTTGAGCGCAGAACTGGAATTGCGGAAACGTCCAGAGTATTTCTCGTCGCCGTCTCAAAAGTCCGGATGCCACGTTCGCAGAGCACAACCTGATTGTTGCCGCCGGCCATGATGTATTCGGCTGCGTCCAGTAGCTCACCCACAGTGGCGCTCATGCCTCGCTTGAGAAGAACTGGTCGATGGCATTGCCCAAGTTCTTTGAGCAGCTCGAAGTTTTGCATGTTGCGAGCACCCACTTGCATCATGGATGCGCTCATGGCTACTTTTTCGACGGCATCCGGAGTGAGGATCTCGGTGACAATGGGCATCTCAACGTGGTCCCCAGCTTCCTTGAGCAAGGTAAGCCCTGCAAATCCTAACCCTTGGAACGAATAGACTGATGAACGAGGTTTGAAGGCACCACCTCGTAGAATCGAAGCTCCCCTTTCCTTCACCATGCTCGCGGCTTCGAAAATTTGCTCGCGACTCTCAACGGCGCAAGGTCCGGCAATAAACACAAAACCACCGCCACCGATCGTGACATCGCCTACAGCAACCGTTGAGCGTTCCCCACCATCGCGGCTCATCGCCAAAGGAGGTCCTGGCACTGGATCAACCACAGAAATGGTGGATGCGCCGATCTCGGCCTCATGCTCCGTCGGTGGGATAAGAGTCATGTTGGGTGCGTCTGTGGTCCGCGAAGGATAGGAGCCGAGCATGCGGAACTGATTGCAATGCGGTCGGGCAGCGGCGATAGCGGTGGCAACAACTGGGTCGTCAGCATGACCTTCAATGTCGATGAGAAAAACATATTCCCAGGGGGAATCCGGCTCCGGTCGACTTTCAATGCGGCAAAGATTGACTTCCGCACGAGCGAAGCAGCTCAACGCTCGAAACAAAGCTCCCGGTCGGTGTGCGGTGTGGATGATGATGCTGGTCTTGCTGGGCAAGGCAACATCCGTGGCTTCCGCTGAGGTCGAGAGCAGCAAGAATCTCGTCATGTTATTGGGCGAATCTGCGAGATCACGATGAAGGATGCAAAGACCGTGCTCTTCCGCGGCCTCCAAAGGGCACAAGACGCCCACGTTTTCCTCGCCGCTCAATGACAACTCAACTGCGGCACCAGCAGTATCAAGTCGAGGTTGTGCGACAACCGGACTGATCCCCCGAAGAAATCGAGCGCACTGAGCCAAGGCCACGGGGTGAGAGCGTATTTCTGTCAGAGCGCCGATCTCAGTGCCAGGATTCGCTGCCAAGACATGTTCAACTTGCCATGTTTCTTCACCAACGATGAAGACTCTGCGTTGAGTGAGAAGACGATTCACTTCGGCAATACCGCCAATAACCGTGTTCTCCACCGGCAGAAAGGCGTAGTCGAGAGTTCCGGCTTCGAGAGCGTCCATGACATCATCAAAGGCGGAGAAACCACGAGTTTCGAAGGGGACATCACGCACTTCAAACATCTTTTTGGCGGCCAAGTCGCTATGGCACAAGGTAACACCTTGATACCCAACGCGGAGTTTCGTGGCTTCTCCCGATACCGCTGGCCGCGCGGTCGCCGCCTCTTGACTCCGGCGCGAATAACGCAGAATTTCACGGAGCACACGACCGGCAAAGTGGGACGACAACCCCGCTTTCTTGGCATCCTTGCGCCAAGACTCCAAGAGACGCGCTTCCCGGGCAGGATCCCAAATTGCCGTGCCCTCTTCCGCCTTGATCTCGCCCACCAATCTCACGGCTTGCATCCGCCGAGCGAGAAGTTTGACGAATTCACGGTCCACCGCCTCAATATCAGCTCGAATTGCTTCCAACCCACTTTGATCGTTCTTCTCACTCATCATTTTTCTCTTGTGCGTGATTCATCACCTCAATTCTCCAAGTAAGGAGCCATAGAGGACATCCACGAAAAAACCCATCCTTGGACGGGATGGGTCTTTGTCTTCTTCGTAGCTACCTTAGCTCACTATCCAGACAAACATCCATCCGCGGTCACTCCGATAAATCGGAACTCCGCAAAATTGCCAAAGGCCAAGCTTGTCTGTTTCTGGGTTGTCATGGGAGGATGTTGCGAGAAATCGATCCGCAATGCAAAGAGAAATCAAAAAAAGGGACTTAGACCGAAGCCCCGCCTGACTCAAGCATTGGCCAACAAACTATTCGATTGGCATGGGGACGTCCTTTCCATACAAGATAGATACCATGGAAGTGCTTACACTCGACACCGACGATCACCGCTCATGCCAAGTAAGCATCGGCCCAGACATTGTCCGACGAATCAAGGATATTGTCGGTCCGCAAGATTTTGACGGCGTCTTTCTCATCCACGATCCGGCGACAAAGACCGTAGCTGCTGAGATCAGCCAAACCTTGGATTGCCAGTGGGTTCAAGAACTGAGCGGCGGCGAATCCGAGAAGAACCTCAAGAGTATCGGCAATCTTGGCTTCGAACTCCTGCGATCTGGCGCTACACGCAAATCCCTCCTTATTGGATTAGGAGGCGGTGTCACTTGCGATCTGGTGGCTTTTCTGGCCGCCATCTACATGCGTGGGATCGCCGTTGCCTTGATTCCCACGACAATGTTGGCCATGGTCGACGCCGCCTTGGGTGGCAAGAATGGAATCGATGTGGGAACGTTCAAGAACATCTTGGGCACCATTCGTCAACCAGACTGCGTAATCATTGATCCTCAATTACTGAGCACGCTGCCTGACGAACTTGTTCGAGACGGCTTGGTGGAGGTCGTGAAGAAAGCTGCCATCCTTGACCGAGACGTTTTCGCCGGTCTGAGAGATCGAACCTCTGCGCTGAATAGCCGCGATCCCAAAGCGTTAAACTATGCCATCGCCGCGGCAGTAAGAATGAAACTCGACGTCGTCCGACGAGACCAACGGGAAGGTGGATTGCGCAAGTTGCTCAACTTTGGCCACACCGTCGGCCACGCGCTGGAATCGCTTTCCCAATTCTCGATTCGTCATGGCACGGCAGTGGCGTGGGGCATGAAGATCGAATTGGCAATGTGTCCCTTTCATGGCCAGGAAGTCATCGATCTGCTGGGAGAAATTGGCGTCGATTTAGAGATTCCAGCGGCACTCGCTGATCCCGAGAAGCTCTGGCCCATCATGTTGAAAGACAAGAAGACCGCAGGAAACCAGGTCCAGATCGCTGTCCCAGCATCTTTGGGACACGGTATTGTGCGCCATATCGAATACGCAGACTTGGTCCTGTCGTTGGACAACACCTCGATCGGCGCCCAGCGCATTTCGCCTCTTGAGCGACCTTTTCGATTCTCCATGAACTTACCTAGGTCTAAATCTGAAGCCAATCGGGTGCTTGTCT
>JAJRYU010000038.1 GCA_024275615.1 Planctomycetota bacterium | reverse complement strand
TGGCCATACCATCCAAGGCTCCATAGATCAGTTTCTCACGGTTCACACCGGTGACGTGGTTCTTCTCGATAATGCTGAGGACTTCGCGGTAGCTGTCCTCGCCGAGATCGTGCTCACCGCCAATTCCAGCGGGTTGCTGCCGCACGTAAATGACGGCCGCAATTGCCAGGCAGGCAAGCAGGGCTGGAGAAAGATAGATGAGAAACCACGCGCGACGTGGAGGTAGAGTGGCGCGGCGATGTGGCATCAGTTCCTTGCTCCCCGAACCAACTCTAGAAGATCGTCTGAGAAACGCAGGCGGCTGCCCACCCCCAAACCGTGACGAGCGAACCAACCCTTGTTCATCTCCACAACATAACGTGCCGGAACATCGGATCTTGCCCGTGGCATGTCGGCATCGGAGCAGTTTGGCGCCGGGGGCTCCAAGGAGACAATCTTCTTGACGACCAGGTCGTCTCCGACAAAGGCGATATCAAGCGCCACCCACGTGTTCTTCATCCAAAACCCCCGGACCCTGGCATCACTGTATGCGAAGATCATGCCCTCGTCTGATGCCAGAGTTTTGCGACGAGAAAGTCCAACGCCTCGACTGGCAGAGTCTAGGGCGACCTCAAGAGAGACCTCGCGGTCACCGACCCAAAGCCGAGCTCTCCGTGAGTCCTGGGGTTCTTTCCTCCCCTTCGTTGGCGAATGACGGGTGGGCTGCGTCACCTTCTTTCTCGTTGTGGGTTTCGTCCGATGATTGGGACGATCTCCGGCACATCCCGTACTCAAGAGGCATAGGAGGACCGCAAGGATGAATGCTTGCGGTCTATTTCTTTCTGCCATTGATCATCTCCTTTTCGGTCTGACGCAATGAAACCGACAAGGGAGTGTCTGTTCCTTTCGGGTTCTGTCTAATCTCTTCAAAAGTCCTGCCCAAGGCCGGTGCCATGGGTTCAGAATTCTCGTCCGCCCGCCAGAACACGGCCAGCAAGAAACCGATGAGCAACGCCAGGGCGGTCAGCGTCCTAATTGGTCGATCGTCTCCATCGTCCATAAAGACAAGTATACTCTGGCCAGGGCGCGCGGGGTGCCCCAAATCGTTGGCATTTTATGACCGGAAACCAGATTTCCAGAAGAGCTCAAAGACAAGACTGCGGGGCAAACCCACAACGTTGCTGTAGGATCCCCATCGCTCAGCAATCAGCGATTTCCCGATCCCTTGAATGGCGAAAGCCCCGGCTTTCCCCATGGGTTCCCCGGTTGCCACGTAGGCCATGGCTTCCGATTCGCTAAACGGCTTCATTAAGAGTTTGGTGCTGACGTACCCGGCAAAAAGGTCAAATTGAGGAGCAACGAGAGCCACGCCTGTTGCAACTTCAACTTCTGCACCTGAGAGCGATTGCAGCATCTCAAGGGCATGCTCTTCGTTCTCCGGTTTGCCAAGAAGCGCCTCGGACTGGGCAACCAAAGTGTCGGCACCCAAAACCCAAGTATTGTTGACATTGGTGTCGAGATGAAATGCAACGCATTCTGCTTTTTGGCGGGCCAGCGATTCCGCCTGGGGCCCACAAGATAGTCCTGGGGTAAGACTCTCGTCGATCTCCGGGGCCTTGAGCGTGAAGTCAATTCCCCAGGAGCCCAAGAGTTCCTGGCGCCGTGGTGAGGCCGACGCCAAAATGAGGTGGTGTGACTGGGTCACTTCCTCTTCTTACGCGCCACCTTCTTTTTGGCAGCAGCCTTCTTCTTCGGAGCAGCTTTTGCCTTTGCTGGCTTCTTCTTGGCTGCCACTTTTTTCTTCACTGCTTTTTTCTTGGTCGCAGTCTTCTTCTTCGGAGCGGTCTTTTTCTTGGCGACAGCCTTCTTTTTGGGTGTGGCCTTTTTCTTGGTCGCAGCCTTCTTCTTGGTGACGTTCTTTTTGGAAGCTGCCTTTTTCTTAGGTGCCGTTTTCTTCTTCGCGTCAGACTTCTTCGGAGCCACCTTCTTCTTGGCAGCCGCTTTCTTCTTGGCGGTGTCTTTCTTTTTCGCGTCGGCTTTCTTCTTGGCTTCAGCCTTCTTTTTGGCTTCAGCCTTCTTTTTGGCTTCAGCCTTCTTTTTGATCGCGTCTTTCTTCTTCTGTTCAGCCAAGAGGCGCGCCTCTTCTTTGCGTCGCTCTTTTGCAGCTCTTTCAGCTACAGCCTTGGCCTCTTTGGCGATTTTCTGTGCCAAGCGACGAGCATCTTTACGAGCTTTTGCGCGAATGGCGTCTTCGACCTTCTTCTGCTTGGCGATTTCCTCTGGAGCCGCCTTGCAAGTGCTCTTCATCGGGCATGAACGGCATCCTGGAGCACTGCGGTGGCAAAGTCCTTCCGCTACTTCGTAGATTCCGTTGACGAAAAGAAGTTGCTCTTCCGGAGAGAAAGCTTCTTCAAGTTGGCCACGGATCTTGGATGGCGTGGTGCCTTTCTTAAAGACACCGCAGCGCGTGAGAGCCCGGCCAACGGACGAAGTCACTTGAATCTGAGATTTGCCGCCATTCAAGAAGCACATCATCAGGGGTGGCAAAGAAGGTGTGCGCTCCGCGAAGTAGGCAAAAAGTCGATCCCGGCGACGTGTGATCTGCTTGTCGCCCTTTTCCAAGAGAGAGTCCAAATCGACACGATTGAATCGTGCATAGATGGTCGCGAGAGCATCGCGAATCAGACTCGCTTTCCCCTCAACGGCTTTGCTGCCCAAACAGGCGATCACCCGCTCGACGTCATGAAGTGCCGTCACGCGCACCTCATTCCAATCGACGAATTCGGCACGCAAAGCAGCGAGAGCTTCGACAGCTTTTTCCTGCGTCGAACCCGAAGCAAGAATGAGAATGATCAACTGATCTAGGGGGCGCTCTTCGGTGAAGGTACGGATTCCCCCGTACTTCTTTTCGAACACCGCAAACATCTTCTGCAAAGAGGTTTTAGATACCACTTGGAGACCTATCGATTGTTCGGGCAAAAAGTCGAAACCAGCGCTCCCGAAGTAGGAGACACTCCCTGATTCGAATCAAAAACATCGGAGTCGAATCAAACGTTACCGATTGCGAACTACTTCGCCGCTTTGGCTGTAGCCCTTTGCTTGCGTTTGGCCTTGCCGTGGATCTTGCCCGACTTCTTTTCAGCAGCAATTCGCTTGACACTGCGTTTTTTGTTCTTGGCAGAACGCGCAGTACTTCGGTTGTACTCAACCTCTTTCTCTTTCAGGAACGAGGCGACTGTCTCAGAAGGCTCAGCCCCGACACTCAACCAATACTTGGCGCGCTCAGTGTTCAGTTCAAGACGAACGACTTCGCCTTTGGCCAATGGGTTGTAGTATCCCAAGTTTTCAATGGCGGCGCCGTCACGACGAGTACGAGAATCAAACACGCCAATGCGATAAAAGGGCGCGTGCATACGACCGCGGCGTGTGAGGCGAATAACAGTGGACATTCTGGATTGCTCCGTTTCAAAGGGTGCGACGAATCTCGCGCCCGGACTATCTTCGTTTGTTCTTCTTTTTCTTACCACCAGGGCGTGAACCCCGGCTATTTCGCATGGACTTAAACTCAGGCATGCCCAGAATGCTCTTGCCATCGGCTTCGAGCTTCTCGACCTCCTTCATTTGATCTTTCTTGAGGGCCTTCATGGGATTCATCATCTTCCCGAACATGCCGCCTTTCTTGCGCATGTCTTTCATTTGATTTCGCATCTGCTTAAATCCGCGAACCAAATTGTGAACCTGTTCGACAGTCACACCTGACCCTCTGGCCACACGTTCTCGGCGTGACATGTTGAGGATTTCCGGATGGACGCGCTCGTGAGGTGTCATCGACTGGATGATGGCTTCCGAACGGTAAAACTCTTTGTCGTCGACATTGTCCAATGCTGCCGCATTCGCCCCCATACCAGGTAGCATCTTGAGGATGTCCTTCATGGGGCCCATGTTCTTCATCATCTGCAGCATCTTAAGAAAGTCGACAAAGGTGAATGTGCCAGCCATGAGCTGTTTGGCGGCTTTTTCGGCGTCTTCTTCATCAATGGCGTCTTGGGCTTTTTCAACCAACGAAACGACATCGCCCATGCCTAAGATTCGATCGGCCATACGAGACGGATGAAAAACCGCCAAGTTGTCGAGTTTCTCGCCGACGCCAATGAACTTGATTGGCTTGCCCGTAACTTTCTTGACACTCAGGGCCGCGCCACCGCGATTACCACTATCAAGCTTCGTCATGATGACGCCGGTGAGCTCAAGAGTTTCATTGAACTCTTTGGCTGAATTGACCGCGTCCTGGCCGGTATTTGAGTCCAGGACCAAGAAGATCTCGTGAGGCGACGTGTTCTTGGCAATCTCAGAGACCTCTTTCATGAGGTCACTGTCTATATGCAATCGTCCCGCAGTATCGAGAATGACAACGTCGCAGCCTGCGGTGTGTGCTTCTTCGAGGGCGTTGCGGCAAATAACCGGAGGGCTCTCTCCCGGCTCAGCGTATACAGGAACTCCGACTTGCTGGCCAAGAACTTTCAACTGCTCGATGGCCGCAGGCCTTTGGACGTCGGCAGCGACAAGCATGGGCTTTTTGCCTTCGGCCAAGAATTTCTTTGCCAGCTTCCCGCAAGTTGTGGTCTTACCAGATCCTTGGAGGCCAGCCATCAAGACAACCGTGGGACTGTCCTTCTGCCAGTCGATCGACGGATCTTCCGGACCCATCAATTCAACAAGGGTGTCGTGAATGGACTTGATGAACTGATCGCCTGGAGAAACCCCCTTAATGACTTCTGAGCCAAGGGCCCGGGTGCGGCAGGCGGTAATAAAGTCCTTACAAACGAGGAAATTTACGTCCGCCTCAAGCAAGGCGATACGCACCTCACGTAAAGCTTCGCTGATATTGCTCTCAGTGAGTTTTGATTTACCGGCAAAACGCCGCCGGACACCATCAAAAGTCTTTGTCAGCGAATCGAACATAAACCCATTTCATCAAACAACTTAAGACATTGACAATCCAAGGCATCCGTCATGGACGGACGCCGAGAGCCCTCAGCTCAGAGCATGCGGAGCTGAGCCGCCATATTGTTGACCGAAACCAAGTTTCACAAGGGTTTGTGATGGTACAGATGGTCATCTGCAAAACGAGTGGCAAGATGACAGGCTCTCAGGGCGAAGGATTTGGCCGACAATCTTGCACATTCTGCAAAAGACTCGTGGC
>JAJRYU010000485.1 GCA_024275615.1 Planctomycetota bacterium | reverse complement strand
CCTCGATTGCCATTGCTTTCAGCGGTGGTGTGGATTCCAGCCTACTACTGGCGGTGGCTGCCTCGATCACGAGTTTGCGCACGGTCGCGGTGACCGGGGTCTCCGCTTCCCTCGCCAAGCATCAGTTGGAACAGGCCAAGAAAGTAGCTCAAGAACTCGATGTCAGACATATCCTCGTCGAGACCCGAGAACTCCAGGATCCACGCTATTCTTCAAACCCTGAAGATCGCTGTTTCTTTTGCAAGGAAGAGCTTTTCAGCCGGATCAGGAAGGATTTGGGGGACGACTGGCCAATTCTCGCTGATGGCAGTAACTTTGATGACACCGCCGATTTCAGGCCGGGGCGCCAAGCGGCTCAAGACGCCCAAGTCTTGAGTCCCCTGGTCGACGCCCATTTTTCTAAGGTAGATGTAAGATCGTTATCGAAGAAATTGGGCTTGATGACCGCTGATTTCCCAGCTTCACCCTGTCTAGCTTCACGGTTGCCCACGGGTGTTCCTGTCACTTGGAATGCTCTCGCACGCATTGAACGCGCCGAGGACGAGATCCGCAAATTGGGTTTCGCAGATTTTCGTGTACGCGATCTAGATGGTATTGCCAGGTTAGAAGTCGCCCGTTGTGAAAGCAAACTCTTGGAATCTCCGACTACAAAAGACGCAGCCATTGGTCTAATGCGTTACGCCGGTTTCTCAACGGCGATCGTCGATGATCGCCCCCTCAGCAGCGGACGTTTGCACCAAGAACATTCAGACAAAAAGAACAGCGAGGATTGAACTCGCACTATTCACAACCGTGTTCGACACAATCTCATGAATAGGGCGGACTCATCCCTCGCTCTCTTTTTGGCGAAGATTGACGAATGCTCAGTGGCGACTACTCGAAGGCACTCAGCTTCGTCACTTTTTGACCAATGATCAAAGTGTGTATGTCATGAGTTCCTTCATAGGTCTTGACGCTCTCCAAGTTACACATGTGTCGACCAACCACGTACTCGCTGGTAATGCCGTTCGCTCCCAGCATGTCCCGGGCTTCCCTGGCTATTTCGAGGCTCCAGTAGCAGGCGTTCCTTTTTGCCATGGACACATGTGAGGGATGCAGCTTGCCATTTTCTTTCAAGCGGCCGAGTTGCAGGTTGAGGAACTGGGCTTTGGTGATTTCGGTGACCATTTCAGCTAGCTTCTTTTGGTAAAGCTGAAAGCCGTTGAGAGGTTTGCCAAATTGAATACGAGATGCACCATACTGAAGAGCGGCGTCGTAGCAGGCCATGCCAGCGCCGATAGCACCCCAGGCAATGCCAAATCGCGCTTGAGTTAAACATGAGAGAGGCCCCTTCATGTTTATGTCTTCCGTCTTCGGCAAGAGGTTTTCCTTGGGGATCTTACAATCTTGAAAGATGAGCTCGGATGTAACACTGGCCCGAAGAGAGAATTTGCGTTTTTGCAGTTTTGTCGAATAGCCGGGAGTTCCTGCTTCCACCAAGAAGCCCATCACTCGCCCATCAAGTTTGGCCCAAACAATGGCCACATCCGCAACGCAGCCATTGGTGATCCACATTTTTGCGCCATTGAGTAGATAGTGATCACCTTTGTCTTCAGCTTTGGTAATCATCCCAGCAGCATGAGAGCCGTAGTCAGGTTCAGTGAGCCCAAAACAACCGATTTTCTCTCCTGTCGCCATTCTCGGCAGCCAGTGATCTTTTTGCTCGTCGCTGCCAAAAGCGTGGATGGGGTACATGCACAGTCCACCTTGAACCGAAGCAAAAGAGCGCAGGCCACTGTCGCCACGTTCAAGTTCCTGCATGATGAGGCCGTAGGCCACCGCTCCGAGGCCGGCACAGCCGTAACCTTCGATGTTGGCACCAAAAAAGCCCAATTCGCCCATTTCTGAGACGAGTTCGGTGGGAAAAGTGCCTTTTTCGTGATGTTCTTCAATGATGGGGATGACACGACTGGTGACCCATTCGCGGGCGGTATCGCGGATCATCCGCTCTTCTTCAGTGAGAAGGGTGTCGAGCTCCATATAGTCGACGCCGGGGAACGCATCCATTGTTCACTCCAGGGGCTTGGGTTCAAAGCAATCGTGATCGAGCAAAATCTCTCCACGATTCTCAATTCATCGCAGCGAATCGTAGCAACTCACGGCAGAAGACAATATATTTCTCCCACGATGCGAAACAAACTAGTACTCAAGCCGCGTATGGCAAAGCCTTTCTGGCACGGTGAACCATGGGTTTTCGACGGTTCCATGACCCGTCAGAAAGGCTACCAGCCCAAGGACGGTGAATTCCTCGATTTGCGCGATGACACCGGCCGTAAAGTCGGTTCAGGCTTTTTTAACTCCAAGAGCGTGATTCGACTGCGACTTCTGGCGTTTGGCGATGATGACCGAGAGCCACGGGAGATCATCGCCGAAAGAATTGCGGAGGCTATCGAACTCAGGCGGGATCGAATCGGCTTTGATCGCCAAGTCACCAACGCATTTCGGCTTGTTCACGCTGAAGGCGACGGTATTCCCGGTCTCATTGTTGATCAGTTCGGTGATTGGCTGGTTTTGCAGATCGACTGCTTGGGCCTGGTTCGCCATGAATCTTGGCTTGCAGAAACCCTAGCGCAGGCCACAGGAGTGCGGGGCATCTATCGTCGCGTTTCGAAAATGGCGAGAGATGAAGAGGGGAGTCCTCTGGAAGAAGGCTTGGTCTGGGGCGAAGAGCCACCGCAAGAAGTAGAGATCTTGGAAAACGGCCTTAAGTATCTTGTCGATTTTCGCCACGGTCAAAAGACTGGATTTTATACCGATCAACGTGCCAATCGCTTGACCCTGGCTGGGTTCTGCCAGGGTGGTCGGTTTCTCGACGCGTTTTCATACTCCGGTGCTTTTGCGTTCAACGCACTCCGGCACGGCGGCGCCGTCCACGCGACAGCGATAGACTCGTCAGCCCGGGCCATCGAAGCCGTTGAAAGGCATGGAGAGCTCAACGCCTTGACGGCTATTGAAGCAGTTCAAGGCAATGTTCTGCGAGTCTTAGATCACTATGCAAAAGAAGGCCAAAAATTCGACGTTGTTTCCCTCGATCCGCCCAAGTTGGTGCCCAAGAAGGCCTCTCTTCGAAAAGGACTCAGGCTATATCGCGAGATCAATGAGAAGGGTATGAGAGTGCTGGAAAAAGGCGGTATCTTGGCAACGTGTTCTTGTTCGGGGGCCGTGAGCGATCAAGAATTTGAGGGTGTCGTGCGAGACGCCGCTGCGAACAATAGCCGTCGATTGCAATTGCTCTCTCGGGGCTCTCAAGGAGCTGACCACCCGGAACGGGTGCCACATAGAGCTTCGAACTACTTGAAATTCCGCGTCTACCGGGTTCTCTGACCCAAAACGAGCTTCACTTCTGCTTGGCGAGGATTAGCGACTGAAAATCGGCAGGATGTGATGCGGAATCTGGAGACTCAAGGTCGCCAGGGCGGTTCTGTATTCAATGCCCAACTCTATCTCCTTGTGGCGGCGAAACGTGTTTTCTGGATAGCTCAGAGAGTTGTCGTCCCATCGTTGCCAATACCAGTCAACAAAGCGTGGGAACCACAGATTCCAGCGCGACTCGTCGAAATCAAACCACAGAGCTTGGAGGGCGTAGAAATAGCCATAGAAGGGATACGACATGGAGTTTTCGTTGAAAACGTCTTCGCCTCGAGACCAAAGGTTGGATCTCGCCAGGGCGATTTCTCTGCTGTGGTAACGCCCCCCGTAAGCCAACGTAGCACAGGCCGCCGCTGTGAGTTCAAATGTGCCGGATCGATTGTTCCTCAGGCTGTAACGCACACTGCCATCTTTGTTCTGCGAGGCGCGAATATAGTTGACGGCGCGATCAATGATGACCGGGCTGACGGCGAATCCGATATTTCTTGCAGCTCTGAGCGCTTGGATCATACAAACAGTAATCGAGCCTTCGTCTTCGACAGAATCAAAGGGATAGTAGAACCATCCACCAGCACTATTTTGTGAACGAACGATCACGTCCACGGCGTCGGCGATGATTTTTTTTAGGTCCCCACTTGTTCCGGCAAATTTCCTCCCAGCACCGTACTGGCCGTAGGCTTGACACAATGCAAGTGTGGCGTAGCCATGTCCATGCATCCGTGAGACTGTGTCACCGTTGGCTTCGAAGTAGCCCTTTCTTTCGCCACTCCGCAGAGAGCATCGGCAAAGAAAAGCAACAGCATCCCGCACATGCGAGGCGTAAGCGCCTCGGTTCTCGCTATTCCCATCAGCTAGAAATGCTAACAAGGCAAGAGAAGTGATGGCGATGCGTGCTGGTTGCGCCTTCTTGCCACCAATTGATCCGTCCGGGTTTTGCGCTTTGCTCAGGGACAGCAAGCCCCCGTTAATCATCTTGCGGGCCCGCTCGTCTTGCTCGTTCGTTGTTGACGAAACGGAAACCGCAGGAACTGGACCTCCGGAGTCGATTCGGTCAACTTCATGGCTGGGCTCCCAGTGCCTGGCGAAGACAAATGCCAAGACACCAAGAGAGAAAACCGTCACCAGCTGGATCAGAAGGCGTCGCATGATATCATCGTCGTCTCTTTAACGATTTTAGATAGTCTGAGATCTCTTGCTCGTAGTTGGGGAAGTAGTCACGGAAGTTCTTTTCAATCAACTTCTGTCGCAGTTCTTTGGGTAGGTCACCCCATCTTTGACTGTCATTGACGACAGGGATCTTTTCTTCTCCGGAGTCCGGCGCCTTGACTGGTTTCTTACCTTGTTCTGGTTTCTTGTCGTTCTCTTTGCCGTCTGGTTTCGATCCATCCTTGGGTTTCTTCCCCTTCTTGTCCTTGGGCTTGTCGCGCTTGCCATCCTTCGGTTTCTCGTTGCGATCGCGCTTTTGTGGCTTTCCTTGGTCCTTTTGATTCTTTTCTTTTGGTTTTTGGCTCGAATCCCCAGATGAACCACTGGGGTTCTTTTTCATGTTCTTGATCAGTTCGTCAATGTTGGCAATGATCCGATCCTGTGGTTCCTTAAGCTGCTTGAGTAGCTCGTCCATCTGCTTGACAGCATCTTCGCCTTTCTTGGGATCAACGGCTCCACCATTGAGTGTGGAAAGATCTTCAAGAATGCTACTCAAGTCCTCTTTGATTTTCTTAATGGCTTTCTTGGGATCAAAAGATCCTTCGTCTTGTGACGGAGCCACGATGCAGAAAGACAGAGCAATAAGCAGTACAAGTAGGAGTGTTTTGGACTTAGTTATCATCGGCTTCCTCCTTGGGAGCTTGGCTGCCTTGTTAGAGAATCTTATCAAATAGGTTCTTGATCTTTGTCTGCTTGTGCAGCAGTCGTTTGATCATCAGTTGTTGGATTGGATCAACAGCTTCGCCAGGCAGCTTCTTGTTGCCAGCGCGTTCCGATAGAAATTCTGTACGCTTGTTGAGCTTTTCTTGCATATTGCGCACCAAGATGAGCTCAGCAATACTAGTGACGAGCTTTTTCTCCGGAGGTTTCTGGTCTTTGGACTTCTTCTCTTCTTGTTTCATCTTCCGTTGAGCGGCCAATTCGTCCTTGATTGTCTTAGCCATCATCTCGAGGTTAGTAAGGACATCCGATGCCATCGATTGAATCATAGGACCTGTCTTCTTGCGGCGCAGTCTTTTCGCCACTTCTGCCATGTCTGTCGCGATTTCATCGAACATGTAGCTAAAAGCCAGCACTTGCTCCTTTTTTATCGCGTCATTGAGTTCATTGACCTTGTCAAAAGAAGCCCCTTGACGTTTGGCGAAACCGCGTACTTCTTTTCGCATTGAGCGCGTCAGAGCACCACGTTCTTCTTTCTTCACGTCAAGTGCGAAGATTCCGGCGTTGATTTGTTGTTGCTCCTTGATGAGCAAGGCAAGTTCTTTGCCGATCTTGAACAGAAGTTCCTCTTGCTGAAGATCACGGTATTGTGTTTCTTTCTCCTCCAACTTCTCTTGAGCCTGCTCAAGGTAGTCGAGAGCTTCTTCCTCTTTTTTTACCGCTTCGTCCAAATCCGGTTCTTCACGATTCATTTCTTGACTGGATTTCTTCATGGCATCTGCGGCGGATTGGACATCCTCGCCAGCCTCTTCTTGACCAGACTTGTTCTTGAGGCTGTCAGCAAGCTCTTTGGTCCGTTCTTCCATCTCTGCTTGGGTCTTGGCGATCGCCTTTCGCCTTTGCTCTTCATTCTGGCGACGTTCTTTTTCGTTCTTTATGGCGCGCTCCATGGCCGCCGCAGCCTGTTCCATTTTTTGGGCGCTGCTCATTTGTTCTTGACCAGCTTGTTGAGGGCGTCCATTTTTGAATTTTTCGGAAGCCTCTTGAGTTGCGTCTTGGGCTCGTCTGAGGTCTTCGTTCGCTTGTTCCAAGTCGTTGTTGTCGGGAGAGTCTGCAGCGGTTTTCTCGAGATCCTTTTGGATTTCGTCAAGCTTCCGTGACAGGTCGACCTGCTTATCGGCCGATTTCTTCAAAGCGTCCTTGGGAAGCTGGCGGCTTAGATCCTTCGCCGCCTGCTTCAGCGCATCGGCGGCTTTTTCCAACTGTCTTTGTGCCTTCTCCGCTGCCTCGGCCGCTTTCTTGGGATCGTTGGCTTGATGGGCTTTGGAAGCCGCTTTTGCCGCTTGGGACGCCTCTTGAGCAGCTTGCTGAGCTGCTTTGGCCTGTTGGGCTCCCTTTGAATCTGTTTTTCCTTGGGAGGCCGCTTGAGCTTCGATGCGTTTACCTAACTCGGCCGCCGACGCAGCCATCATTTCTTGTGCCCGCGCCATCGCTTGGCTGTTATTCGCATTGCTCTTCTGTTGATCGCTGGCGTTTTCTAAGGAACGTTCGGCCTCAGCCAGCTTCTCTTGGGCTTCCTTGAGGTTTTTCGCGGCTTCCATAGGTTTGCCAGACTGTGACTTGCTGTCGGCTTTGTTGAGGTCTTGGGCAGCAGACTTTGTTGCTTGAGAACTCTGGTTCAGGGACTGCTGGTTTCCTTGTGGACTTTCTTCGGCATTCTTGGCCAAGTCTTGCGCCAAGTTCGTGGCGTCTTCAGCCATTTCGGGAATCTTCTCACGGGAAGCTGAGGCCGCCTCGGCCGCTTTTT
>JAJRYU010000484.1 GCA_024275615.1 Planctomycetota bacterium | reverse complement strand
GTAAACATCTTTTCTCATAAATGACCCGCTCATTTGCTCTTACCGCCTCGGGCAAAAAAGAGGCTGGCGAAAAGCGAGAAGATCAGGATTTTTTCGGCCCAAAGGCCCCAAACAACGGCGTAGGGGCTGGAAACACCCACTGAGATCTTAGCGCTTAAAGTGCCTTTTTCATTTTTTCCGAGCATTCCAGGGGCCGGGCGCCCCAGGGGATCGACAAAGGAGCTAATTCCTGTATTGCTCAACCGCAAAATTCCCAGGCGGTTTTCCACAGCTCGAAATCGAATCTGTGCATTACAGAGATCTCTCTCGGCACTGTCGTCGTACCAAGCATCATTGCTGGTATTGATGATGAACTCCGCCCCTTTGCGCCGACCGGCAGCAAATATCTCCGGAAAGACAACTTCGTAGCAGATATTCACGCTGAATTGGTAATTGCGGCCGCCCAAGGAGGTCTTCCACAGGACAGTTTCATCTCCCGCCGTCATGGCAGGCAGGTATCCTGCGGTTCTCTTCACCCAAGCGACAAACTCTGCCCTCTTAAAAGACAGGCTGCGAAACGGGATATACTCACCGAATGGGACCAGTTTCTGCTTGTCGGCACGATGGGTGGCACGCAAAAAAGGGGTGCCTTGGCGGGCAGAATCTCCGGCGAAGTCGACGAGGACAGCGGTATTCCGTTCCCGGATGCCATCTTCCCCCTCATCATATGCGCCCTTTGGCATGTCATCGTATGTAACCAATCCCAGCAAGAACTTCGGCATTTCTGAGTAGAGTTGGACGGCATCGCGAAACTCCTCAGCGACGCTGCGCTGGGTGCTACGCCGTTTCTGGTTGAGCATGGCGATGAGCGGGGCCCCGCGGCGTATGCGATTACCGACGATTTGGGAATCATCGACTCGAAAGAACGACGTTTCAGGCCACACGAAGAGGTCGACATCGGTCTCGCGAGCCGCGGCCTCCGCCATGAGCTCCAGACATTTTTGATAGCGCTGTTCGGAATAGGAGGCGCCAGGCACCAAACGCTCGGCTTGGGAGATATTGGGCTGGATGCCGCAGATCTTCGGCCCTTCCTTGAGCTGCTTGTCGATGGACTCAATGCGATTTCGGCCGTAAGCGACGACGCCCACAACACCTAGGACACAAAGAACTGCCGAAATGGCGAATTTCTTGGCCGCGGGGCGTCGAGCTGAGCGGGCGACAATAAGCAAAAAATCTGCGACCAGGCCGTTGATAGCCCACAGCAGGAAACTCAGGGGATAGACCCGAGCCAGGTCCGCGACTTGAATCCACTCCGGCCAACCATGCAAGACATAGCCGGGATCGTGCCAGGCGATGCCAGTACTGGCGAAACGTCTGAGAGCATCAAAAGCGGTCATGGACAGAGGAACAATGAAGGTCATCGGCCACGCGCTGCGGCGAATCAGAAAACCCATGGCCCAGCCGAAGGGAGCTGAAAGCACCAAAAAGATCCCGGTGACCGCGATCCACCCAATGAAGCCCGCAACACCGGCACCAGCGAGAGAAGAAAGCCAACATAGGAGTGTGCCTCCCCAAGCGATCATGCCCGCAGCATAGCCAAAGCCGAAACCGCGCCCTGGCCGTGCGGCCGCAAGGGCAAACCAAGGCGCTGATGCAAAAAAAACAACGGCGGTCCAGGAAAGGGGAGCATAGGCGCAAGCCAGCAGGCCGAAACTAAGGCCCCCGACAAAGATATGGAGCAGACGTGAGCCGGACTCCTGAGAATCTGCCCTGCTCACGCCTCAAACCTGGATAGGTGGGCCGGAAGGCGAAACGTCTCCGGCTCGGTCAAGACCACGGCAACAAGATCTCCGGGCCCTGGCATGACGGCTCCGGCCTCAATGACGATAAAACCATTGGCGTCCAGAAGCCCTCTTAAATCACCGCTGCCGTGCCAAGGGACCTGAGTCACGGACAAACCCTCAGCCCCGACGTGTATGCGAGCTGGCAAATGCTGAGTTCTGGGAATCGACTTGCCGCGAATCTCCTGCACCAAGGGCACCCTCAGTTCCAAGGTATGGGGCGCTTGCAAGCCCAGAAGGCCACGGAGAAAGGGGCGTACAAAAAGCTCAAAAGTGCAGAAGGAGCTCACCGGGTTGCCGGGCAAGCCAAAAACCCAGACAAATGAACCGTCGGGTCGGGTCAGGCGGCCGAAAAGCAGAGGTTTGCCTGGTTTGATCGCCACGCTCTGAATCAGGACTTCCAGGCCTCTTTCAATAAGCTCGTGGTGAACGTAGTCAAAGTCTCCCATGGAAACACCACCAGAGAGAATCAGGACATCCGCATCCATATTGGCCTCAATGGCCCCCCGAGTTGCCTCTTTCGTATCAGCAATGATGCCAGCAAAGTCAGCATCAATGCCCAATCCCAAGGCACGTACTTGAGCTGCCAACATGGAACCATTCGATTCGCGAATCTGCCCCGGCCCAGGTCGCCCCATCCCCGGGGCCACCAACTCATCCCCCGTGGCCAGCACAGTGACTTTCGGTTGACAAAAGACCTCGACTTTGGCTTGGCCTAGGGTCGCCAACATGCCGATTTCAATGGGGCGAATCGTCGTACTCCTGCGGAGCACAACTTCACCCTCGATCATGTCTTGTCCCTTTGGGGCGATGTTCTGCCCCGGGCGGCAAGATTCCAAGATCATCACCGTTCCACCGTCCTGAGATTCGGTTTTCTCCACCATCTGAACAGCGTCCAAGCCGTCAGGCACCGGGGCTCCCGTCATGATCTTGACGCAAAAACCTGGGTCCACTGAGCCTTCAAAGACTTCTCCGGCAGCAACGAGACCGGCGACTTGAATCACCCCACCCCCTTCTGGAACGTCTTCTGAACGAAAGGCATAACCATCCATGGCGGAACGAAAGAACGGCGGTGCATCCATGTCCGCCAAGACATCTGCTGCCAGGACTCGTCCCAGAGCTGAGTCAAGGAGCACTTCCTCGGTCTTTGTTGTCTTTGGCGTTGCGTTCTTGAGCATCTCCAGGGCTGTCTGCTTGTCCATCATGAGATATTCTCTGCTTCCGGCTTGCGAATGACGTCCATGAACGAAGAGACCGAGAATACGGCCTTTCCCAACCCAGCTTCGCCGTAGCCAAGAGGAGCAGGCAGAGCATTGCGTTCAAACGTGTCGCGCCAAACTCTCAGCAAACCGACATGATATCGCAACGAAGCCGGCCCGCCCCCCGATTCCCCGAGAACACTCAAGGGTTCAGGGCACCAGGTGGTAAATCGAGGCATGATCCCCTGAGACATAAAAAACTGCAATCCTTCCCCGGTGGACAGCCAAGCTTCTTCTTCCGTGGCGAAACCATGAGGTTTGGACATTTCGATGCCTGCGACAAAGTTTGGAATCACAGAGTGGGCCGGAAAGACCTCTGCGGCCGCCAAAATGCGCTCAATCCAGGTGTCACGACCGACATAACGGCTTTTCCCCGGACAGATCTTCTCGAAAAGGTCTTTGTCCCAGATTTCGTAGTTGGGGTGATAAATCTGGATTCCCGCATCTCGAATCCGTTTGACATCATCAACAGGCAAGGCCTGAACCACCATCTTGCCAATCCACCGTCCGGGAAATTCCTTCTCGATGGCTTCGGCATATTTGAGGTAATAGTCGGCCTCAGTCTCACCCTTGAGTTCGCTGGTAATGCTGCCCCCCGTCAAGGTATAGGCCTTGGCAAGAGAACCGGAATCAGCGATAAGTCGAAGAGCCTCAATCATACGCTCAACCGGCTTGATGGCATTGTAGATCCGCTCGTCCTCACGCTGTTGGCGAAAATTGCGGTTTATGTCACAAAACTGACACTCTTCATCACGGCCAAAGTACTGGCACATGCGGAATACTGTGAGATAGAGCAAGTATCCCCATTCGATTGATGGGGCCGTCTCAATCAAAGGGGTCCCGTCTTTCGTTTTGCCACCATAGTAGGGTGGCGTCGGCGAAAACTCGATCTCTGCGACCCTTTTACCGGCCAACGTGAGAACACATCCCGTGCCTTCGTTCTCATCCTGGGCAACTCTGACGATCCGGTAAGGCGAATGGGGATTCAAGCGGACTGAAACCGTAGTAGGGGCCAAATCCTCTGGGCCCTTGGAGAATCGGATCTCCTCTGGGGCTCTGGCCTTCGATACTTCGTCCAATTGCGACAAAGGCGCGTGATCAAAGCTGAAGATGAAATAGGACTTGCGGGCGTAATCGGCTACGGCCTGCAAAGCTTCGGGGTCAAAAGCCACCCCCAGGCGCAGCATGTCTTCCTTGAAAACCGCCTCCTTGGGAATATCTGGAAACTCGCCACGGACTGCGAAGACTCGATCCCAGTCATTTCCGCTGTAATTGCAGGTCTTTTTCATAAACTCTTGAACGAAAAAGGATAAGAAACCCGTTGTCCTTTGCTGATGTCCTTGAATTCTCACACAATCACAAAGTCTGTTCAAATCGGAGTTCGTCACGATTTCCACGGCTCAAGACGGATTCTCACGCGTAAGCATTTTGGCCAAATTGAAAAATATTCGATATAGAGGCCCGTGGGGACCGTATCGTCCAAGTTCCCAGTCACCACAACGAGATGAAAATCGACATGAAATTCGGATTGGTCATAACTCTTCTCTCCCTCCTTGTCTTGAGCGGTTGCCAAATGAACCGCGACGAGACCAAGGATGGTGACGACAAACGAAACGACAACGACGTGGCCGCCGTTTCGGTTCGGTCGTGTACCGCGTCGAAATCGCGGCCCGCACGGTTTTTCGAGGCGAGGCGCCCGGTCGGAATGGCCGGCCGAGCAGGCCCGTCGTCTTCCAGACTCCCATCGCCTTCCAACTCGCTGTCGAGGAGCCACGACTCCAGGCTCGCCAAATCGATATCTTCGAAATCTGCTAAGGGCTCGTTTTCCGAGAGGCGCTTGTGTTCCGAGAGCGGCTGAGCGGAAGATAAATCGGGCGGAGTTTCCATCGAATCTTCCGGGTGAATTAGGCGGAGCCGCGTCATGGCGAATTCTCTTAAATCCGTGGGGAGGGAGCGGGATTGGCATTAGCGACAACAACCAGAGGG
>JAJRYU010000483.1 GCA_024275615.1 Planctomycetota bacterium | reverse complement strand
TGGTGTCCATCTTGTCGTTGAGGTAAAGCAACAAGATGCCATTGGCAATGGCGAAGAATAAGATGAAGATCGACAAACCGCGATTATATCGGCGGACCCAAATGTGTCCCCAACCAGGCATGACGGAAAGTGCCAGTGGAAAGAGCACACGGAGAAATGCAGCTAATCGGGCCATGGGGGCAACATACCACCTGCCCACCAAGTCGCAAAGTCGAAAGGTTAAGGACTCACAATGTCCCTCGAAAATCTCTTTGCAAGGCCAGACTGCCTCTATCTCATTGCGTCCCAAGGAAGTAGGTCACAAAGTTCCTACCTTGAGACTCTTCGTCATCTTCTCGAAGGCGGGGTTGATCTCCTACAGATGCGTGAGAAAGCCATGTCTGGTAGGGACTCCTTCGCTCTGGGCCAGGAAATAAGGAGCCTCTGTCGAGAATATGCTGTGCCGTTCATCGTGAATGACGATCCCGATCTTGCGGTCTCGCTTGGAGCGGACGGCGTCCATTTGGGGCAAGATGATTTGCCGCCACAGCAAGCCCGAATCATCGTTGGCGATACGATGCTCATTGGCCTCTCTACTCATACGAAAGTCCAGTTTGAACAGGCGAAGAGTCTCGATGTTGTAAGCATGGTTGGATTTGGCCCAATTTTTCATACCGAGACAAAAAATGCCGGCCCTCCTATAGGACTTGAAGGGCTGGCCGATGTCGCAGGAGACGATCGCAGATTTCTTCTTTGCGCGATCGGTGGAATTAACCTGACGAACGTTGCGGATGTGGTAAATGCCGGGTGTCGTCGCGTTGCTGTCTCTTCAGCGCTCCTCAATGCCGATGACCCAGAGGGGATGGCCAAGGAAATGAAGAAAATCTTGACCCACAAGTTTCAGCCCTGACAGATTTTTTTGGCACCGTCCAGAAGTTCGGACTCTTTAAACGGCTTGGCCAAGAAACCACAGATCCTTCGATTCGCCAAACGGGCAAGCACATCGTGGCGCGCAAAGCCACTGGTAATGAGAACATTTACTTCGGAGTCGATTTCGAAGAGATAGTCGAGCACCTCGTCGCCATCCATCGTTGGCATGGTCAAGTCGAGAATGACGCCATCAATGCTAATGTGGTTTTCCCGGAACAGCTCAATGCCAGCCAGTCCATCTGCGGCTTTCATACATTCAAAACCACTTAGATCTAGCATTGTTGCCATGAAATCGCGAACCCCGCGTTCGTCATCGATGATGAGGATCCTCTTATTGCTCGATTCAGGCCTAGACTCAACATCGGCGACGGCGATGGGCAACGTGGCGTCAGCCCCAGCTGCAGGGAAGACCAAGGTGATCGTCGTTCCAGATCCAACTTCGCTTGAGACTTTGATGCCACCACCAATGTTCCGCGCAATTCCAGAAACGACGGCTAAACCCAAGCCTCGACCGACAGAACGCGCTGAGAAGAAAGGATCAAATACTCTTTCAATGTCGTCGGTCGTGATTCCCTCACCATTGTCTTCTATCTCGACATAGGAAAGTGGGCCTGGAATCAAGCCCTGCCCAAAGTGAATTCCCTCTAAATCTTGCGCCTTCCAAGTTCTGCTGCCGACACGAATGCGTACTTGTCCGTTGGCGGCGGACAGAGCTTCGAAGGCGTTTACGACAATGTTCATGATTGCTTGTCTGAGTTGAGAGGGATTTGCTGTGACTTCAATCCTCTCATGGCTTTCACATTCGAAGATCAATTGCGCGTCTTTGGTGTTTGCGGCTTCTATGGAGTCACGAATGTCTTTAACAAAGGTGGCGATATCAATGATTTCGTGATTCGTGACCATTGTTCCGGTGTATGCCAACATCTGTGATGAAAGATCGGATGCTTGGCTTGCCGCCTCAGTCAGCTCAGTGGCGAGTTTTTGCAGAGGGCCGCCTCGCGGCAATTCCCGCATCAATCGATCGGCGCCACCCAAGATGGGCACGAGGAGATTGTTGAAGTCGTGGGCGATTCCACTGGCCAAAAGGCCAAGGCTCTCGTAGCGATCAGCCCGACGAGTCTGCTCATCAAGCTGTTTTCTTGCTGCGTCCTGGTGCTTTCTTTCGGTGACGTCCATGAGCATGCCCACATGTCCAGCGTAGTGACCCTCGACTTGGCGTGGGTGGGCCAAGCAAACGACCCAGAGTTCCCGATCCTCCACGCCAAGGAAACGAAACACCTGCTCAAATTCATCATGGGCTTTG
>JAJRYU010000482.1 GCA_024275615.1 Planctomycetota bacterium | reverse complement strand
CGCCAAAGCTGGCGCCGCGTACGTCAGTCCTTTTGCTGGCCGAATCGATGACGATTTGCGGACCACAGCTGGAGGTGGTTTCGACAAGACCGACTATTATCCGGAAGAAGGACGCGATGGTTTTGACGACAACGGTGTCGTCTCCGGCGTCGATCTCGTGTCCCAATGTGTCGACATTATTGCCATCCATGAACTGACACATTGCAAAGTGTTGGCGGCGAGCCTCAGAAACTCGCGGCAAGTCAGGGAATGCGCCCTGGCAGGATCGCAGGTGGCGACGATGCCCTTTAGTGTATTACGCTCTATGGCTGGGCACCCCAAGACGATTGAAGGCATGAAGTCTTTCACGGCCGATGTTGTGCCGGAGTATTCCAAACTGTTTGAGTGATTTGCACCTGACCGGATGTTCCCATGGAAAGAAACATAGTCGACTTTATCGAGAACCACATTGGATCCGTCGCGGACGTCGCGGCCAAGTACAATGATTCTCTATGGCGCGTGAAGAAAAACGGGCGGCCCGCCGACAAGCGGACCCTCGAAGAACGTGCAGAAGCTCTTCACGCTGTTTACGCCAACCGCGAGAATTTTGCGCGGGTCCGAACCTACGATGACGAACACCTGAGCGATGAGCCGCTGACGCAAAGACAGATTCACTTGATGCGACTGCGGTTCGCCGCCGCACAAGTCTCCGAGGCTACAGGAAAACGGATCAAGGAACTCGTTGACGAGATCCAGCAAGTCAGCCACACCTATCGTATTCATGTGGGTTCCAAGAAATACTCGTTAACGGAAGTGCGAGAAGTTCTCAGTAGCAGCACAGACAAAAAACTGCGCAAGGCCCTTTGGTTGGGAGCCAGAAGCGAGCTTGGTGACGACGTTGGGGATCAGGCGATCAGGTTAGTTGGAGTTCGCAATCGCGCCGCCCGCGATTTGGGCTACAGTGACTTCTTCCGCATGAGCCTCAACCTGCAGGCTATCGACGAAAGTGTGCTTACCAAGCTTCTCAATCGGCTCATCCAGGCAACGGAAGGACCTTACAGCGCCGCCAAAGCTGAATTGGATGCGGCACTCAAAGACCGCTTCAAGGTCCGCACGAAGATCATTCCACCGTGGCTGTATGGCGACCTTTTCTTGCGCTCCCAGCCAAGCGAGAAACCTCTTGGTTTCGACAAGTTATACGCCGGAAAAGACCTGGCGGAAATCGCTTCAAGGGCCATGGGTTCCATGGGGTTCGATGTCGAAGCTATCTTGGCGAAAAGCGAACTTCATGCAGACGACACCAAGATCACTGAATCGACTTGCATCCAAATCGATCGCCGGAAAAAAGGCACTCGAATTCACGCCAATATTGGTGTTGATGAACTATCGATGACCATGCTCTTGGCAGACTTAGGACGAGCCCTCTTTTACGAACACATTCGTAACGACTTGCCCTATCTCCTCCGGGAACCGAGCCACCCATTGATACTTGACGCTGTCGGCCTTCTTTTCGCGCAAGAAGCTCGGTCGGAATTCTTCCTGAAAGAAATCGTTGCTGGCAACAAGAGCAGCACGACCCGTCTTTTGAATCTCATTGGTCCCCGCGAAGAACTTGACCGGCTCTTGGCCGCTCGTTGGCTGCCCATGGTGATCTACTTCGAGAGAACCATCTACGAAAACCCCGGGCGCGACATGACACGAGTCTGGTGGGAGTTGGCTCGCATCTTCCAACACACAGAAGACCCTCCAGAGGTTGAAGGCAAGAAAGAATGGGCTGCCAACATTGATTTGGCCGAGTCTCCCGTCGAGCACCAAAACCAGCTTTTGCGAGCTCTCATAGCGGCCCAATTGCGCCAGGCCATTGAAGAGTCCACTGGGTCTCGCAATCTAATCGGCAACCAAGGTGCCAAAGAGTTCTTGGTCGAGAAGATTTTTTCCACCGGGGCCACGAGCGATTGGCCAACTTTGATCGAATCGTCGACGGGAAGACCCCTTTCCGTAGAAAGCTACGTCGCCGGTTACTAAATCCCGGAATTTACTGCCGCTTTAGGAAGATAGATGGCCTTCCGTGCGTTTAGAGGATAGTCTCGAAGATGATCATAAGGATGTTCTGAGGCTATTTGGCTGTGGACGCTTTGAAGAAACCAGCGCCTTCATCAGCCGATCTCGACCGTCTATCACGCGAGGTGTGAAAATGACTGGAAACAAGACTCTCTTAACTTTGATGGTGCTGGCTTGCCTCGGGGCAACTAGTGTGGCGCAAGAAGTGGGCGACAAAATGCCCAAGATTCAGACTGAAGAATTTACCAACACAAAAATAAAATCGGTTGGCGACTTCAAGGGCAAGCTCATGCTTGTTGAGTTCTTCGCTTTCTGGTGAGGCCCCTGCAAGGCCAGTGTGCCTCACCTCAATCAGTTGATTGAGCAATACAAGAAACAGGGTTTTGAAGTACTTTGTGTGACTGACGAATACGCCTCCGGTCGCAAAGAAAAAACCGAGGAATTCATTGAGTCCACTGGGCTCAAAGCACCCGTCGCATATCTCGCCAAGAATGTCTACCAAAAGTTGATGAAAGGGCTCGGCGGCAGAGGTATACCCTTTAGCGCGTTGGTGGACCCCAAAGGCGTCATTGTTTGGAAAGGCCACCCTGGAAACCTCAAAGCAGACCTTATCGAGAAGCACATCGGCGGTGCCCGCATTGGCGGCAACGCTGGCGCCGGCATCTCCTTCGACGCCGAACTCCCCAAGGCCTTCTCTGGCATCGCCAAGGGCTTGGCCAAAGGTAAGGTTGGTAGCAATCTCGCCAAGATCGAGAAAGCTCTGCAAAATGCCCGGACCTCCGCTGATGACAAAGTCACACTTGCGGCTATCCGAGATGAAGTGCGCGGATTTTTCGATACCGAAATGAAGGGCAGCAATAAGGCGAAAGACGAGAGTCGGTTCTTTGACGCAGTCACAAGTCTCAGCCTGTTGGCGAAGCATTACAAGGGTCACGAACTTGGCAAGGCCGCCCAAAGCGAAAAGAAGGCGATCATGACCAACAAGGAACTGAAAGACGAAATCGAAGCAGGCAAACGCATTGCGAAAGCCATGAAAGCGGCTGCAGCTGGCAAAGCCACTAACGCGAAGAAATCTCTGGAAATCATTCTCAGTGGCTACCTGAAGAACACCAAGGAAGCACAACGCGCCAAGCAACTCTTGACAGAGATTTAGTCGGCAACAAACGACCACACGAATGCCCGGTTCCAGCATGACTGCTGCGACCGGGCTTTTTTTGTGCGCCAAATTCCTCCATGCCGCTCCGGCCACCAGGGGTTGTTGCTCCTATCCCCAGATTGCTACAAAACGGCACAAACACCCGTCAACAGACAAAACCTAAGTCACTGCTGAATAGTGGCTTACACTCATCGAGGACAAGATAATGGCCGATCTAAGAACTCTCGCAGTCGTGGGCGCAGGCAACATGGGTTCCGGTATTGCTCAGAAAATGGCTACGGAAGGATTCCGTGTGTTGTTGGTGGATCTCAATGAACAGGCCTTGGAGCGCGGCCTCAAGAATATCAAGACCACATTGGCTGAGGCGGTAGAACGGAAAATCATGAGCGCCAAAGCAGCCGAGGCGATCTCAGGCCGTTTGGAAGCCACCTGCGATTGGAGTCGCATCAGCGCAGCTGAAATGGTGGTCGAAGCGGTCTTTGAAGACCTCGATGT
>JAJRYU010000481.1 GCA_024275615.1 Planctomycetota bacterium | reverse complement strand
GCGCCGCGGCGCTGAAAGCTCTGCGGGTACTCTTGGAGTCACGGTTCGGAGATTTGACTTCTGAGCAGACTGAAACGTTAGAGTTGGCGTCACTGGAGAAGTTGATCCAGTTTATCGACTGCGCTGCCAACGCCAATACTTTGAGCGATGTCTTGAGTCAATAACCAAATCCAGATCAGCCTTGCCTGGTCTACCGAGAATAAGAAAGAGGCCAACTCCCTTGGGTGTTGGCCCCTTTCTGATTTTGTCCGGCGCTATTTCACTTCGTAGATCAAAGCGTTGGTGGGCACAAAGACACCAGGGGCTTCTTCAAGCACACCTTGCCTCCATGCTGGGTGAATGTGCACCCCTCGAAAGTCACGGATGCCGTGCTAACAAAAAGTCCACCTCACTCGTACCCGGTGTTGCTCGTGGTCCGATCCCCCCTTTGCTGGCATGCGACAAGACCACAAGCGGAACATCGAAGCGGCTTATGTTACCATGTACTCGTGCTAAACATCGATTCATAAGAAGCGCGTTTCGTTAGATTCAAGTCGTTGAGAAAGGGAGAAAATGGCGACAACCGATGAGATTCTGAAATACTGGCGCCTTCAACCAGCCCCCTTGCTGGGCATGCTCCACGCCTTCCACGATCGGGACAAGCGAATTACCCAGGATACGATTCACGCAATCTCCACGGCTCTGCGCATTCCCAAGGCTGAACTCTACGGCACAGTGAGTTTCTATGACCATTTGAGCATGGAGACGGGGAACCAGAAAGAACTGAGGATTTGTACCGGGCCGATTTGCTCACTGAATGGTTCCAAAGATATTCTCGCGGCCATGGCTCCCGAAGGTGCGCGAGGTATGTCCTGCTCCGGGCGCTGCGATAGTCCCATTCCTGCCTTGCGCGGCAACCACACCTATGCCATCGCCCCAGACGAAATAGTCGCCTCTCCCGATACCCCAAAACCCCGCCCGAATCCCGGCCATGCCAAGGAATGCGTCTTTGAGAAGATCCGCGATGAAGGTCGCAAGTCCCTCAGTGGCTACCGTACCAGTGGCGGCTTTAAGGCCCTTGAATGGGCCATTTCGACACGAACGCCTGGGGAGATTCTCGACGAAGTGGATAGCAGTGGCCTGGCCGGCCGAGGAGGCGCTGGTTTCCCTACCGGGGCCAAATGGCGCGCCGTCGCCCAAGCCAATGGCTCGCCTAAGTACATTGTCTGCAATGCCGACGAAGGTGAGCCCGGGTGCTTCAAGGATCGAGCTCTTCTCGACCACGACCCTCTCCTTGTCATTGAAGGCATGGCCTTGGCCGCCTACGCGACTGGGGCCAGCGTCGGCTTTATCTATCTACGTTATGAATACCCTGAGACTTTCCATGTCCTCTCGCGAGCAATCGATGATGCCCGAGTGGCAAATCTCTTGGGCGACAAGATCTTGGGAAGCGAATTCTCCTTCGAGCTTCACCTGCGACGGGGAGCAGGCGCATACATTTGCGGCGAAGAAACGTCTTTGCTCAACAGTTTGGAGGGGAAACATCCTTTTCCCAGAAATCGGCCGCCCTATCCGGTCACACACGGCTTCAACGACCTGCCAACGGCCGTCAATAATGTTGAGACCTTGGCGAGCGTGCCATGGATCATTCAGCACGGAGCCAAGCGCTATCGGGACCTGGGACTGGGTGACAATGTGGGAACGAAGGTCATTAGCCTTTCTGGCGACGTTGTTCATCCTGGTAACTACGAAGTACCCTTGGGGCTGCCCCTCGCCACTTTGATTGAAGAATGGGCGGGCGGCATTGTCGACGGCAAGAAACTGCAAGCGGTAAGTATGGCTGGGCTCTCAGGTGGTTTCTTGGGTGCCGACGAAGCATCCCAAGTCACTCTGGACGAGAAGAGCATCCGAGCATTAGGATCGTTCTTGGGTGCCGGTGGCATCATGGTCTTTGATGAGACGAGAGACATGATCGAAGTGGGCCGCCAAGCCATGGCTTTCTTTGCTCACGAATCATGTGGTAAGTGTTTCCCGTGTCGCATTGGTACTCAAAGACTTGCCGAACGACTTGGTGGCGAAATTCGTGAACCGAGTAGCGCCGAGTGGCACCAAGAATTGCATGACATTGGCCAAGCCATGAAATCAACAAGCGCTTGTGGCTTAGGGATGGCAGCACCTCTCATTACTGAAAGTCTGATGAGGCTCTTCCCGGACTCACTCGCAAAGCTCACCAAACAAGAGAATTCCCAATGAACGGGCACAACCCATTAGACACAATCGTCATGGACGGCGAAGAAGTCAGTTTTCAAACCGGTGAAACACTATTCGAGATCAGTGAACGCCACCGAAAAGACATTCCGACTTTGTGCTATGACAAGAGACTCGATCCATTTGGCGGTTGCCGCATGTGCATGGTTGAATTGGAAGGTAGCCGCAACCCTGTAGCATCATGTACGACTAAGGCGAGTCCTGGCATGGTTGTCCGGACAACATCCGCCAAGTTAGAAAAAGACCGCAAAACATTGGTTGAATTGGTAGCCTCCGAAAACCGTGAAATCGCTACGAATCAACTCGCGGGCTTTGCCTCTCTCGAATTGGCTCAATTGGTCAAACGCTATGACGCTCATAGCGGTCGTTTCCCCGGCAAGAAATCTGGCCAAAGTCACGATGATGAAAATCCCTTCATATTGCGCGACTACGAGCAGTGCATTTCCTGCTATCGCTGCGTCCGAGTTTGCGCTGAACGCGAAGGCGACTATGCCATCGACGTCATGAATAGGGGTTTCGCTACCCAGATCACTACTCAGTTCGATGGTGACCTCAGAGATTCCGAGTGCACCTTTTGTGGCCAATGTGTGCAGACTTGCCCAACGGGGGCCTTAGCCGACAAAAAAGCCCTGCGCGCTACCGATATTGCTGGTGTGATCAAGAAGACCCGCACTGTATGCACGTATTGTGGTGTTGGCTGCTCCATGGACATTCTTTCCAAGGACGAAAAGATCGTGGGTGTTCAACCGGCGATGGACGGCCCGGCGAACATCGGCGCGCTCTGCGTCAAGGGACAATTCGCTTTCGACTTCGTCCAGCATTCTGACCGACTGGCGACGCCTTACGTTCGCAAGAACGACGAACTGGTGCCGGCAACTTGGGATGAAGCCCTCGATCGAGCTGCCGCCGGATTTCAGCAAGCGACCCAAAACCACGGCAACGAGGCGATCTACGCCATCGCTTCCGGACGCGCTCCCCACGAAGCATCCTATGCCATGCAGAAGTTGATGCGCGCCGGATGGGGCCTCAACAATATCGACAATTGTAGCCGTGCCTGACACGCCCCCACCGTCGCCGGTCTGGCGGCAACTATCGGCCGAGGAGCTATGTCCAACCCTCTCGAGGACATGGAAAAACCTGACGTTTACTTCTGCATTGGCACCAATATGACGGAGTGCCACCCTGTGGCCGCCACAAGAATTAAGAGAGGTTTGGCCAAAGGTGCGAAAATGATCGTTGCCGACCCACGTCGGATTCAATTGGCAAAGATCGCTGACTTGTACTTACCCATCAAAGTCGGCACCGATGTTGCTCTTCTTTTGGCTATGGCTCATGTCATTGACCGCGAGAACCTTGTTGACCAAACTTTCGTCGAAGAGCGCACCGAAGGTTTCGAAGATTTCCGCGATCACTTGAAAGAG
>JAJRYU010000480.1 GCA_024275615.1 Planctomycetota bacterium | reverse complement strand
ATCTCTGGATCAGGTTGGAAATAAATGCGCGTGCCAGTGGCACCCTTTGATTTCGCTTTACTGAGTTTGCTCGTCGCTTTGCCTCTAGAGAAACTCATCTCATAGCGATGTCCGTCGCGCTGAACCGTGGCGATGAGTTTCTTCGACAGCGCGTTGACGACCGAGATACCAACTCCGTGCAGACCACCGGAGTGCTTGTAACTCTCGCCGTCGAATTTACCACCAGCATGAAGCGTACACATGATGATTTCGAGGGCTGACTTCTTATGTTTCGGGTGGATGCCCACGGGAATGCCTCGGCCATTGTCCACCACAGTCATACCGCAGCCGTCCTTATCCAAGGATACGACGACTTTCGTGGCATGGCCGTTAATGACCTCATCAATGGAGTTATCAAGGACTTCCGCCATCAAGTGATGGAGCGCCTTGGTGTCGACGCCACCAATGTACATGGCTGGACGTTTGCGGACGGGTTCCAATCCTTCGAGAACCTGAATGTCCTTAGCGGTGTATGACTTCGCCATCTTCTTCCTCTGCCGTTCTAGAGTTTAGGGACCTTAAGTTCCGAACTCTTGACTTCGGTGAATCCACCGCGTTTGATTACTTTAAATCCTTTGCCCGCACGACTGGTTATGCGATACCGACGAGGATTGATGTTGTGAGTGGCGCCGTTGTTCGTGATGGCTGTCAGTCCTTCACTGTCTTTCGTCGAAATAGCACTGGCAAGCACCTTGTCGTCGGCATCGACTTTGAGCACGTAGACACCTTTGCCGGGACCTTCCAAGAAGTTGATCTCATCAACGGCGCAAAGAAGGGCGCGCGCGCCTTCAGAAACACAGACCAAGGTTTCCGACCCTTCAATGACGTGTAGACTGACAACTTCTCCATCCCCAGAAACACGGGCGTATTTTCGCCCGACTTTGGTTGATGGTTCTTGGAAAGGAGCAATGCCGAAACGTAACCCGAAGCCCGTGGATGTCAGGGCCAGCGCGTGCGCTGGCGGACAATACTCCGAGCTTTTGTGGGGCTCAAAGTCGCCAATTGCACGAGAGTCCAGGGATACCATGGCGATGATGCGTTCGCCGTCTTTCAAGCGAAACAGTTTCTGGATCGGGTCGCCGTATCCTCGTGTAGCTGGGATGTCGTGAATAAGAATAGTGTAGGCCACGCCCTTGTTGGAGAAGAACACAATGGGTGCCTTGGTACTACCGGCGGCGATTCCCACCAAGGAATCGCCTTGCTTAACCGGGACCTTCTCCAAACTGGTAATCTTACCGACACGCTTGACCCAACCACCCTGAGAAAGAATGACGAATTGATCCTCATCAATAATGAAGTCGGCGGCGTCTACTTCGACAATCTCATCGGCCGCCGGCGCTTCGATCTGCGACCGTCTCTTGTTGGCATGATCTTTCTTGATGATCTCGAGTTCATCTTGGACGACTCGCCAGAGTTTCTTGTCGTCACCCAAGATGAATTTGATCTCCTTGACACGGGTCTTTTTCTCCTTGCGCTCCTGCATGATCTTTTTGATCTCTAATGAAGCGATTCGGTAAAGCATGAGTTCCAAGATGGCGTTCGCCTGAATGAGGTCGATGACAAAATAGTCAATAAGTCCCTCACTCGCGTCCTTTTTGCCTTTGGACTCGCGAATGATCTTGATGGCCATGTCCAAGTCGTTGAATATCTTGGCAAAACCGTCGAGGATGTGGATCCGCTCCAGCAGTTTACGAAGTTCGAATTCGAAGCGTCTTCGAATGACACCGAAGCGAAAGTCCAAGAAATAGCGGAGTACTTCCTTCAAGTCGAGTTTTTGCGGTGCCGCGACATCCGAGCCGGGCATCGGTACGAGACAGGTCATATTGACATTGAAATTGGTGCGGAGTTCGGTGGATTTGTAGATGAAAGCCATGACTTTGGCGGGATTGGCCTCGGCTCGCAATTCCAGAACGACACGGATGATATCTGTCGATTCGTCACGGACATCGGTAATCTGCGGGATCTTCTTGTCGAGGGCCAAGTCGCGGATCTTGCCGACTAGGTCCTGTTTCTTGATCATGTAAGGGACGGAAGTAATGATGATGGACTTCTTGCGGCCCTTGGTTTCGATTTCGTATTCGCCTTGCATCCGGACTGGGCCTTTGCCCGTCTCGTAGATTTGCCGCAGTTCTTGGGCCGTGTTGAGAATCTGCCCTCCAGTCGGGAAGTCGGGACCTTTTATCTTGCGGCAAAGATCAGCGACGGAGGAAGTGGGCTTCTTGATCAACAAAATGGCAGCACTGATCACTTCGCCCAAGTTGTGAGGCGGAATGTTGGTGGCGATACCCACGGCGATCCCTGTGGCGCCATTGACCAAAAGCACTGGACTTTGTGCCGGGAGGACGACGAGCTCTCGGCGCATGCTGTCAAACGTGTCGCGAAAATCGACCGTGTCTTCGTCGATCTCGGACATCAAGGTGACGGCGTAAGGGACAAGCTTGGCTTCGGTGTACCTGTAGGCCGCAGCCCGGTCTCCATCGATGGAGCCAAAGTTGCCGTGTCCATAGATCAGAGGGGCCCGAAGGCTGAAATCTTGGGACATCCGTACGAGAGCATCGTAAACCGCAGAGTCGCCGTGAGGGTGGTAGTTGCCCAAAACTTCGCCAACAACCTTGGCGCATTTAAGTTCTTTGCGCTCCGGTAGGAGGCGAAGGTCTTTGAACATGGCGTAGAGGATACGCCGTTGAACTGGCTTCAACCCATCGCGCACATCAGGCAAGGCCCGGGATGTGATGACAGACATAGCGTAGTTCAGATATTTCTGGCGCGCGGCCTCCCGCAGTGGGATTTCGCCGATGGCCTCGGTCATGGACAACTCCTGGTCCCGGAAACCAGTTCATGCGCGAGTTATTCGAGCAATCCGGGCATTTGCTCACGTCGCTTTTCTCGAAACATTGGCAGGGAGGATCTTAGGGCCCTGACGCAACGACACAATAAACCCTGGGGGGAACTTTGTGAACCGAAGGGATAGGGACGTCACCTCATTCGTCCTGCGTACTTTCTCCGGTTGCGCCCGTGATTCTAACGGTTGGCGCAAGTGGTTGGTCAGGCTAGTCCCACAATGAAGGAACGAAGTTCGTCGTTCAGCGAACCCGTCGTCGGAAAAGCTGTGAGGTCTCGACGGTAAGGAGGCCGTCGGAGTTCCTTGAACGTGGATGCCCGAATCGCGGCGCTTTGACGCCCGGCGCTCTTGAGTTTTTCGGTGAGTGAAGCCAGGTTCCAAGCTTTGGCGATGAAGTCCGCTGGTTGATCTTGAGCAGATAAAGCCAGGGACGGCGGCGTCTTCATTTCCGGCCACAAGAGTTGCTTAGTCTCCAAGTCGAAGAACTTGTAGAATTCTCTAGCGATCGCTTCGGTGTTGGCACGCATGCCTTCTATGCTGCGTCCGGCGATATGAGGCGTAGCCCATGCACAATGCTGTGCCAAGATTCCTGGGTATTCCGGTTCTTTTGGAAAAACGTCGAGAGCCAAGGCGCCCACGTGTCCGGATTCGCAGCACGCCATAAGGTCTTCTTCGACAACAAGGGATCCTCGAGCTGTATTGACCAGCATCACACCCCTAGGCAAGGATTGTAGCCAGTCGCGGTTGACCATGTGAAAGGTGGGCCATGGCCCCGATGTGGTGAGAGGCACGTGAAGGCTCACGACGTCACAATTCGACAATGCGCTGTGTTGAAGGTACGGGCCATTGGGGTCCGTCTCCGCCAATGGCGGATCAACACGCCGCACCACCATGCCTATGGCCTCGCCGCACCTGGCCACGCGTTCACCGATGGCCCCGCAACCAACGACACCAAGTTGGAGATCAGTGAGCCGCCGGTCTTGCTGCGCAACGAGCAAGGCGATCATCGCCCAAGTGAATTGAGCCACTGAAGCTGCTGAAGACCCTTGGGCGGAAACAAAGTGGCAGAGCCGATCTTGCAACAGCTCAAGATCGACATGATCACTGCCAACTGTGGCTGTTGCCAAAAACCGAGGCGTGTGTTTGGCAAGGAGGTTTGCATCGACGCTGACCGTCGAGCGGACAATCAGAGCGTCAGCGCCTTCGATACTAGCCGGCGTGATTTGAGCCGCAGGCAAGAGGTAGAAGTCGTCGACGCCAGCGACGCGAAAGACGTCGTCGGCACCTAAGACCGCCTCGTCGCAAACAACTTTCACAGTCGTTTGGTTTTCTTCTTCTTGTCAACGACGATGCGCTTGCTGCGATCCGCTGCGGTGTAAGCGATCAGGTAGACCAGTTTGGCTGTGTTCGCCAGCTTCTCGAAGTTGATCTTCTCGATTGTGTCGGTGGGTTTGTGATAATCGGGATGGAAACCGCTGAAGAAAAAAGCGATCGGAATGCCTTTCTTGGCGAAATTGTAGTGGTCACTGCGGTAATAGACACTCTCCTGATCGAACTCGAATTTGAAGCGGATGTATTTGTTCATGGTGATGATCATCTTGTGAAGATCGGTGGAGAGTTTCTTGGAACCAACCAAATGGGTGGTCCGGATGTTGTTCTCGGGTTTGTCGCCACGACCTTCCTCATTGCGACCAACCATGTCCATTTGTAACTCGCAAATCGTATCCTTGATCGGGATAATGGGGTTTTCGACATAGTATTCGGACCCCAAGAGACCATCCTCCTCGCCACAGACGGCGATGAAGACAACGCTTCTTTTTGGTTTAACGGGAGACTTAGCCATCGCACGCGCTACGGCTAGAAGTGCCGTGGAGCCTGAACCGTCATCATCGGCGCCGTTGTTGATCTTACCGTCTCGGCTTACGCCGATGTGGTCAAGATGCGAACCGCAGATGACGACTTCGTGCTTGAGCTGATCGCTCGATCCCTCGATCATGCCAATCACGTTGGGAGCTTTGATCGTCTCCTTGTTGATCTCGGCGCTGATGGTGATCTTGTTTTGCGATTTGACGACCTTAAACGTGTTTTTCTGCGGCTTGCTGGCGTAGGAGGCCTTGATCTTCAGACTCGTGAGGATGCTCTGAAATGCCGAATCGCTGGCGGCGATTTGTGGAATGGCCGCCTGCCATTCTTGCAGCAAGGACCCGGGGCGGCCGCCGCCCAACGGCGAAGGGGACTTGTCCCGCAGGATAATTCCCAGGGGGCGATTCGCGCGAATCTGGCGAAAGAGAGGGGAT
>JAJRYU010000479.1 GCA_024275615.1 Planctomycetota bacterium | reverse complement strand
CGGCAGGCCTGTCTCATCAAACCACATCTTCCGCTTCCAGCCCTGCACCGGGATCACGTAAAGGTCAAGCGCGGGGTAAAACTCCTCCTTCAGATAACACGCTGTTTCCCCGGCGGTCATTCCGTGCCGCACGGGCAGGGGGCGCCTGCCCACAAAGGACGCAAACGCCGTATCAAGCACAGGTCCCTCGGTGCTTTCGCCGCCGATGGGATTCGGCCTGTCAAGCACGACAACGGACTTTCCGGCCTCCTGACATGCCTGCATGCACAGGTCCATTGTCCATATAAAGGTGTAATAGCGGGAGCCGGCATCCTGCATGTCGATTATCATCACGTCAATATCCCTGAGCATGAAGGGCCCGGGTTTGCGGGTGTGACTGTAGAGGCTGTAGACCGGGAGCCCTGTCTTTTCATCCCTGAATCCCTTCCATTCCACCATGTTGTCCTGTGTTTCCCCGCGGATTCCGTGCTGGGGGCCGAACAGGGCCTTCAGGCGGATTTTTTTCGACTCAAGCAGGCAGTCGACCGCGTGTTTCAGTCTCCTGTTTACAGAGGCCGGATTCACGAGAAGCCCAGCCCGCGAACCCTTTAATCCCCGCGGCCAGTTTTTCTCAAATACGTCCAGTCCTGTTTGTACGCTGTCTTTCACCATGTTTTCCTGTTCTGAATATTCTACATGAACCCGTTATTTTTGTTGAAATCCTGTTGCACTTGCATTAAAATTCAGGGAGCGGGGGAGCAGGAGAAAATGAAGGCGGTATTTTTTGACGGTGAACTGAAGTTTGTCAGGGATTATCCCGTGCCCGAACCGGGGGAGAACGAGGCCCTTGTAAGGGTGAGCATGGCCGGGATCTGCAATACCGACCTTGAGATCATAAAGGGATACATGGGATTCAGGGGGGTGATCGGCCATGAGTTTGTGGGCAGGGTCGAGGAGATAAACGGCAAAGACCGGCGGCTGGCGGGGCTTGGGTGTTTGCCAACCCTATGCAATTCGAGATGGTCTTTCTCGCGGGTGTTGATGAGGGCCACACTCAGAATTTTATTGGTTTTCGCCTTGAGCTCGTAGATGATGAGTATCCCACATCTCGATAGGAAAACCCTGTGGCAGATAGTTTCCAACAACTTGTTGAACGGGCCAAGAATGGTGAAGGCCGCGCCATCGAGGAGTTGATCTGCCCGCACTTATCAGCCATGACGGCATTCGTCCGTTTGCGGCTCCCGGCGAATGTTGAGCGCCGAGAATCTGCAGCCGATGTGGTGCAGTCGGTGTGCCGCCAGGTGATCCAAGACCTGCCAGGACTGCAGGCTTCCAACGAGACGGGTTTCAAGTCATGGCTCTATCGGGCCCTCAAGAACGAACTGATCAACAAGCTTGAGTATCACCGTGCTGGCAAGAGAGATGTGGCAAGAGAGGTTGGGCAAACATTTGGTTCTATAGTTGACGATGCCGTGTTGGCACAGAGCTACGCCCGAGCCATTACTCCCAGTCAACTCTTGAGCACTAAGGAAGAGATCGCACGGATCGAGGCCACGTTTGATCAACTCCCCCCGGACTACCGCGATGTGATTCTGTATGTGGGTATCGCCCAGCTAACCTATCAGGAAGCGGCTTCTCTCATGGAAAGGACAGAAGATTCTGTTCGGCAGCTAACTTTCCGTGCTCGAGCCAGGCTGGCCACGTTGCTCGACTAGACCCGCCATGGATTTGGTCTCTCACTTCTAAGATTCTAAGGCGTGAGCTCTAAGTCGGTAAGAACGAGAGTTTCGGGGCCCCAGTCAGCGCCAAATACTCTCTCGAAGCGCATTCTCACTGGAATGACCCACCCTGAGCCCATGTCCTTGAAAGTCGCAGAGAGAATCTCATCTCCAGTCTCAATACGAATCGGTACCAAGAAGTCACCGACCCTTCCGAATTCGACGATGCGTTGGCCTGCCCCAGAAACACCCAACAACAGCGATTTGTCAGCTCGCTGCTGAAGCGACTCAAAGATTTTGGCATCACTGAATCGGAAGCTACTTTTTCCATCTTTCGCAACTACAATTTTTGCTTGCGAAAACTCGGAATCGAAACTCTCTCTTCCAGCCCAATCTCTAAAGGCCCACATGCGTAACCTGTCTTCAACGGCACTTACCAGAGACTTTCTTACAAAATCAGAATGCGTGCCATCGATTTCAAAACTGGCCTCCTGCCAGCGTTCACCGATCATGAGCATGCCCCGAAACTTGTTGAGGCGGAAACTACCGGTGACCACTTTCTTGCCGGACCACACGCCATCCGTCCCCGGGCTCTTGATTTCAAATTTCCCAGTCAAAGTGACCGGGGCTTTTGGGTAGCGGTAACTTGAGTTCCAAATCTTCTTAAGGGCGCTATTGTTTGGGTTCTCTGGCTGAGCCTTCGCCAAGTCCTTAGGCTTGCTGATGGAGATGTTCGATATCTTGAATTCCGTTGTCGAGAACCAATTGCCGCCAAACGACACAGAATTCTGGTAGTAAATAGGAAGGTAATATCCGGCCAGCTCTTGGTAACGCCAGCGAAAAGATCGATTTGGCTCCGTGCCAAGGAATTTCGAATACCAGTTGAGTTCTGTCAGAAGCCAACCATCTTCAACCTCTTTGGTCACCCATTTTTCAAAGTTGGCCTCAGGGTTTTCCTCAGAGGTGCGCAAGACAATAGCTCCGTTCTTGAGCTCAAAGAGGTTCCGATTGGCGTTCTTGTCCCACAGTGGACCGACCATGACTACGCTATGAGCGTTAGCCATGCGAAAGTGGTTTGATTTCTTGAGTTCATCACCGCTTGGACGAACCATGCCGACGAAGACCTTTTGAAGTATGAGATCCAGAGTGCGTTTCTTGCTTTTGCCCTCGCTGACCGTGACGTGGAAGTCACCTTCAGGGGTGAATTCAAAATGACCTTTGGTCACGGTGGGGGCACCTGGATTCGCAGCTGCTACATAGTTGAGCTGAAACTCGCCCAAGATATTTCCTGTCCGCGGCTGTGTTCCACGCCAGTTTTTCCATGCGTTCAAGAACAGCTCTTGTGCTATCTGCTCGCCATCGCTGGCGCGCACGCTCCAATCGATGAGTTTGAGCTTACTGACGGAGGCTCCGGTCAATTCAGAGCCGGCGTAGGCTTGAGGAAATGTCGAGATCGTCCATTCCTTGGTTTCTGATGCTCCAAGTTGGCAGGAGATGATGCTCTTGGCTTTCCGTGGCCAGGTGTAGGTTGCTTCGAAGATTGCATCCACAGGGAAAGCAGACAAGTTCTTGAGCCGGACGATGGTGCAGGCGTATTTTTGGCCAAACTCCTCGATTTCACCTTCCTTTTTGCCAATGACTTTTATCGGTGCCTTGCTCTTGCTCTTGGTCTTGCCAACAAAGAAAGAAGCTTCGAGAACAGTTATTTTGAATTTCTTGACGTCGTTCGCGAATGGGCTTCGCACCTTGTATTTGACGGCGGAACCGTCAGCCACGGCACGGCCTGCCCGCCCAAAATGGGGGAGTGGAACGCGAGCAACCTTGACCGGAGCCAAAGGAGTGATCTTCTTCTTGCCACGCCTTTTCCCCTTCTTGGCCAGGGCTTCTACGAGGAAGACAAGCGGCTCGGCGGAGAATCCAGAGCGATTCTTGACCTCGATTTCCAATATGGCACCTGTGGTTCCGCGTCCCATGGCATGGGCTCTCACCACCCTCGACTTGAGCAAGGTACAATCGCCCGTCTCGAATCTCAGGGAACCAAAATCATCCTGGGCACGGATGTCCTTCATTCCGAGCGTCAACAATAGACAGAATAAAACTACGGCGCACTGACGATCAATCATCCCTATTCCTTCGTGAAACTGCCATCATTGCCAAGGTGAGCATGCCCGTCGGCGGCAAGGAGACGAAGCCCTACTCCGATTTGCTCACAGAAATCTTGAAAAAAAGAGGATTTGAAGTGTGATTGGTATCTACGGCGCCTCGACACGCACTTTCACCCGGGTCGTGGTCCCTTGTTTGAGTTCGACGGTTTGTCTTGACTTGATCACCTCTTTGGGGTCGCCTCTGAGGAAGATTGTGTATGACCCTGGGGTAACATGGAAGATCGCTTCTTTCTGCCCTTTCAAGATGACTTGTTCTTTGTTGGCCATCACGCTTCCGACGTCAATGAAGACCAGACCCGTGACGCCACCTCCAGGATATTCGATATCGAGAATGAGTTTCGCCGGTGCCTCGAACTTGATTTCTCCGAGATCGAGGATTTGGCCAGGGATGAGTTTGAGCTTGTTCTTGGCTATGAGACCTAATCCCTGAGCCTTGAATTCTATTCGATAAGTTCCTGCCGCGAGGGGGCCCAAGTCAAAGGATCCGTCTGCCGTCTTGACCTCCCCACCCCATCCCATGGTGATGTTCGCCGCCCACATGCTGATAGCGACATGAGATGGCCGTTTTCCTTGCGCATTTGCCACTCGACCGATGATGTGGGCGCTTGGGAGTTTCGATCCGTCAAGGTCAACAAGAATGTCCTCATCACCTGAATCTACTTTCAAGACGATCGCCGGCAGACCGAATGAAAGTTTGGCGTGAGAGAAAGACAAGTTGAAGGTTCCGTCTGGGCAATCTACGAATTTGAATTCGCCCTTTACATTTGACTGCTGGTAGCGCGACCAACGCGGATAAAATTTGGAGTCCTCGGTCAATTCAACGGACCAAAATGAAGGTGAGATGCCATCTGGGCAGACGATTTTTCCGCTGATACGTTTCCCCATCGTCAGGACAGGATTCCATTCCTTGCGTTGGCCAGAGACTAAATCGAGCTTCTCCTTCGTCTTCCCCGCTGAAACCGGGACTTTCTCGGCAGCTGTGCAAGCGAGCTCAAAATGACCAGTAGAATTCGAAGTTGTCGACTTGGATCGAATATCTGCGTCGTTTTGGTAGCCGGCCTTGATGGTGATCCCCGCCAGGGGATCGCCGTTCTGGTCGCGCACGACACCAAAAAGGGTGGCGGGGGCTTCTAACTTGACCTCGAGGTGCTTGGTCTTTCCTGGTCTAATTTCCAACTCTTTCACGAACCGAGCCAGAGTCTTGTCTTTTGACGCAACAAGGATGCGGAGCTTTCCAGGTTGGAGTGGGCCGGAGTCAAAACTGCCGTCTGGCTTGGTCACTATCATGGTTGCTGGACTTTGGTAGAGGGCAGTGTTTCTCTCGGTGGTGATACACCCCTCTTGGTCGCCTATCTTCACGACTGCTTGTGAAATTGGCCAACCTCGGTCGTCAAAGACCTTGCCGGTGAGTCTTGCGAATTTCTTGCTGACCACCAAGGTGAGATTTGGATTCTCCGTGACCGTTTCTTTCAGGAAGGCGAAACGAGATGGCGCAAATCCAGGGTGCCTAGCGGCGACAAAAACAGTGGGTGCGACTTGACGCAAGAGAAACGTTCCATCTGGTTGTGATGTTGTGGCCAGAGCAGTTTTGGAAACTTCAGCATAGCTGCCTGCGACAACAACTTCGGCTCCAGAAACTGGTAATCCATCTTGGTCAATGACTTTGCCGTGCACATCGATGCCAGGAGGTATCTCGCAATGCACGACACCTGTTGCGTCCTTGTCAATGCGCGCCAGGACGGCATAAGGTGCCAAGGACGTTTGGACGATGAAGCCCCTTTTCTTGGTGGTTTTCAAAACGACCGCTCCGGATTCGTCGGTCCAGAATTCGTTCCTAACCCAAGGAGTTGTGAAGCCGTTAAATGGCGTCGTTCTCAAAGGGACATCGATGGCCGGGGAGCCGTCTATTTTCCAAATGACCTCGAGCCTTATTTCTCCTATCCTCGTTGTCTGCTGACTTTCGCGGTCAGCCCCAGTGCCTTTCGTTCGCGCTTTGGCGTTTGATGCTTCTGTCTCGCGGTTGACGGTAGCCCGGCGTCGTACGTCCTTGGCATCAACTCTTGTTGTGGCGACTGTCTCTGTATCCAAATCGGAATCATGGATTTCTCTGGTCGCATCCCACCCCAGATAGCCGACGATGAGGAGAACGAAGGCCACGATTGAGACCACGGCTGATTTTGTTTGTACAGACACCAATCCGACTCCTATCAAGGTTTGCGTGGTTGAGAGTTTTGAGAGCGTGGCTTTAGCGCCACAAATGATGGCAAGATTTAAGCGCCAATCGCCATCGGTGCCATCTTGAACATCATCCATGTCCTGCTTGAGCATCTCCATGGCACGGTCCAGACGATGGCGCACAGTTGCATGGGATGCACCGATCTGATCGCCCACTTCGCGTACCGAGAGTCCTTCATAGTAGCGGAGCAAAACCACGGACTTGTAGATCTCAGGCAACTTGACGACACAATCGATGACATTCTTGATCAACTCCTGGCGCACAACGTTGTCGGCTGCTGATTGAGTTGAGAACCCGCTCTTTTTTTCCTTGGCATATCTTGTCGAGCGCGTCTCGTCGCGCTTTTTCCGCGCAACCAAATTCTTGGCCACAAGCGAAAACCAAGCGCGGAGGGAAGTGTGCTTCTTGCCTGGCGGCCTTTTCATCGCTGCCAACCACATGTCTTGTTCTACATCAGCTGCCTCGCCTTGACTGACGGTCAGGCGTGTGGCGAGGTTGCGCACAAAAGCACTGTGCTTAAGAAGATCGTCCGAAATGGTTGGTCGTTCACTCATTCTGCCCCATTAAGTCATAGGTTGACTCGATTGAGGAGAAAATCTCCATTGAATGAGCGAATTGAGAATATTTTTAGATGGCGTGTGGGCCTGCTCGTCGGCCCATTCCTTCAATAGCGGGCAAGAGCCTCAGTGGCGAGCTTAAGGTGTGGGTGGGTCGGTACTCCACTCTCTTGGTAACCCGCGCTGGCGCGCGCCATGAGTTGATGCGCCTTCTTGGAATTGCCGCTTGCTGCTTCAATGAGGCTTTGCTCAATGTAGCAATCCATGACGAGTGTGGAGTTCGGGGCCACTTGCCGTTTGCGAAGTGAGAGCGCGGTTTCTGCATGGCGCCTCGCCGTACTCAGATTCTTGAGGGCCCGCGCCGAAGCCGCCAATCCCAAGTGGATTCTTGCACAACGAATGTCAAAAGTACCGCTTTGACGTTCTTGGATACCCAACGCCCGCGTGAATTTTTCTTGTGCTTCTTCGGGATGTCCTTGGTCGAGAAGAAGCAAACCCAGATTAAAATCGCTCGCGGCAATTCGCGTTGAGCCTGCTTCGAGTATCTCCTCACGGATTGCGCGAGCTGCTCGGAGTTCCTGTGCGGCTTCCTTGAATTTCTTCATTCGGCGCAATAAGTCACCGCGTACATTTCTGGTGTCACAGGTGAGCGATGCCTTGGGTCCGTGAACTTTGATTCGGGTTTTTAGCGCGATGTCCAAGTAGCCTTTCGCTTTTTCGTATTCTCCGAGACATGAATATAGGTTGCCGAGACTGGTAAAGATGTAGCCCAAAGATACCTCAGAGCGACGTTTGTCTTCGCGCTCCGCAATCGTCAAGTACTTCATCATCAGGTCCCGTGCCAAATGATATTCGCCTCGTCGCTGTCGAACGAAAGAAGCGTTGAAGTTAGGGGTGGCGAGACCATAGATATCCTCGCCGTACATCGTCGCGAGAAGCTTGATTCCCTAGCAGAATGCTCCAACGACGTGG
>JAJRYU010000478.1 GCA_024275615.1 Planctomycetota bacterium | reverse complement strand
TTGACCGTTTAGAATACCTGGTGTGAGTTTTGTCCCGCTGCGAATGATGATGCCATCGTAGGTGTGTAACCGTGTGTAAGACGCTTGAATCCAAGCGCCAGGTCCGACTTTGCTCGCTTCGTACTTGGTGTCTTCCTTGCCGTCGAAAGCGAGTTGAACGTTAAAGCCCTTCTTGCCAACAGGCGACGCTGAGTAGACCGTGGATTTCTTTTTCTTCTGAAAATCAGCAAGGAAATCCCCGCTAGGTGCGAATGCGGCAAGATTCGGCAAGACACCCAAGACCAACAGACTCCAGAGCCCATACGTCGCCGTCTTCTTGTAGAGGCGGTCCAAATCTCACTCCTTCGAAAACTCAAAGCTGAGAGGCACAATCTTCTGCTTATCACGAGGGACAACAAAGTCCACAATGTCGGTCTCATCTTGCCAAGTCGCGATGGCACGGTAACGCCCTGGCAAAAGCCGGTCAATCTTGCTTAGCCCCCAAGGCAGATTCTCGTAAACTTGGTTGGGCCAAATGCCGGGGTAGGGGGCTTCTCCGGCGTGAACAACCTGCAGCGAGATTTGCTCTTGCGTCAATCCCACAACTTTGAGGTCGACGATGACACTCTGAGGGATTGGCGAGAGCCATCGGTAGGGCTCGTTGGTACTTGCGTTGGGGTGGTCAATGAGCAGCCCGCCGGACTGAGTTGTCAACCAGTGCCAGTCATCGGAAGAGAAGACGGGAGTACCCAGGTAGGCAAGCGCGACATATTGTCCCGGCGCCACAGCCTCGAAGACTACGGAGGATTCTCTCTTCGAACCGTCAATGACCACGCCATCCTTGCGCACCAAAATGAACCCGTCGACAGCAGGTGCGTTGTGAGCATCGTGAGGAAAGGAAATCTCGATTCCTGGGGCACGTTCCAAGTGGATTGCCACAGAAGTTGTGGCGTCTCCTGAGTCGTCCATGTCAATTGTTTCTTCGTAGTGAAGGTGATGGAGTGCAAAGACGTGGAGGGACAATTCTCCTGGTGGCAATCCACGAATCGAGAATTCGCCAGCGTCGTCGGTGATGGCCGTCCAAGGCATGTTCTCTTGGTTGGACGGCAAATCCTTGCCGACGACAATTCCCGCGTGAGCGACCGGTGTGCCGTCGTTGTTGTCGGTAATTGTGCCTCTAAGAACACGGGAGTATGTCAGTGTGACCTTGGGGACGAGGGTCATCGACGCCCCTGATACTTCGGTTTGAAAAACGACTTCGCGTCGTCCCGTCTTGTGCCCTATGAGTTGAAAGACGTCGTAGATCCCCGGCGAGAGTTTCAGGGTCACTTCCTTTTCAAGTGGGCCACCAGAAATTCGCGAATCGTCCTCCGAAGTCGTGGCAATGGCGCGATCAATCTCTTCGGTTTTTCTTGCTGTTTGTGGGCTGTCCGTTTCTTCTGCTCCAAACAACAGCCAATTGCGTTTGATCACCCGTTCTCGTTCCGCCTCACTCAAACCTTCGCGGACCAGAGTGAAGTTGTCGAACATCTTTTTTGACATCATGAGCGCGGTTGCATCTGGGATCGCCACCGGTACACCAGGAGCCTCAGGAACATTCAAGAGTCTTGGCTTGTCGCCGTAGCGGACGAGATAGAGTTGGTCATTCTCTCTCAGCTTCGTCGGCAGTTCGACGATGCCCTTGTTTGGACTTTTGGCGATCAGATAGGAATAGTTGGCGCTTTCAGGGTGAAACATGAGTTGGTCTTCGCGACTCAAGTTCTTGAACGTCAAGCGCGACCCTTGCATTGGCAAGCCTTGGGGCAGAGTCGGCCCAAGAAAACGTAACTTTCCCCCCGGTCTCCACGCCATGATGTCCCAAGGGCCACCCAGTTTTCTCTCCAGTCTTCTCTCGTCACCAAGTGGCGGCTGAAGTGGTATCACCCCTTCATTCCAAGTTGTTGAAGATCGTGTCGCGGCCTGTCTTATATTAAGCACCGTCGGCAGAAGCGGAGTCTCAATGAGCCCAGCCAAGGGATGAAGCACTGCTGCAAACGCGAAATCACGACGATTCTGCAGCTCGAAAGTGCTGCTTGGCCATTCTGTGGTTGTTGTCGACGGAAGCGTAAGGGCCCCAAGAGACTTGTGTGTCCATGGGAAGAAAGTGTAAGGGCCGAAAACGTCAACCCGGCTGCTCGTCTCTACGCTGAGATAGACCGGCCCAAGTTGGCAACATGCACTCAGAAAAAATTGGCGCCCATCGATTGAAACTTGTGACGCACTCACGTCCTTTTCTCCCAATACCCCTAAGGAGGAGACCAAGCGTATGTGGGTAGAGTCATCTTGGGCGAGTGTCTCTGGGAGTTCTCCCGAAATCCAACATGGACCAAGAACAAATGCGCCCCTATCCGCGTTGTCCCAAGGACTCTTGGCTGCTCGCAGCATTTGACCTTGAGGGGGGATGTGGCGTTGAAAATTACGGATGTCGACGGGGCGGGGAGTGCGGTGCCGAATCGTCTGTTGAGATTTCTCTCTTATGGTCGGATTCTTGAGCGATGCCTTGTGAAACGGGGTATTCTCCAAGGTCGCATCTTTCATCGACGATCCGCCTTTTGGACTTCTTGAACCGAGAAGCCAAGAGAAGAGGAGGCCGATGAGCACGGCCAGTAGAAGCAAGAGGATTGCATGGAGCCCCACGCGCACTCGGCGCGCACTCTTTGACAGGCTGTGTCTTTCGTCCTTTGCCATGGTGATGATTGTACGGCGCTCACTGGACAAAAATTCGGACGTGTCGGATTTTTCTTGGCGGTGGCCGGATCGATGCTCTTGTCTCACAGAATTTCGACGGGGAGTCACTCATCTCCGCCGCCGCCGCGTTTTCAGGTGAGAACGGGCGCGGCAGCAAGAGTGGAGAAGTCTCCTTCGGCGACCCGGGCGCGGGCAGCCTCATCGAGCCTGAAGCACTGAAGCTTGGGGCATTGAGCACTCTCAGACGCCAAATCCACCAGCAGGACACCCTTCAGGCACTGACTCAGGCGGCGCAAAAGCTTGCTGCCCGGTTCTTGCTGGCTGAATCGTTTGACGCGCTCTGAGAAGTCCTGAAGGTCCTCTGCTTCGCATGTCGCCAGAACCAAACCGGTTCGTGCGGCGACGATGCAGGCATCTTCCAGCATTCTTGCATCGATGATCTCATCGACAGCAATGACATCGGACCCCTGGTCGATTGCGCTTTGCAGTCCACCATCAATGGACAAGGTGAAACGGTGAATATCCGCACGTATCAGGAAGCCTCCTTCCTCAGTGAATTCGTAGGTCTGAGTGCGGCCGAAGGACGTGATCAAAAAATCGTGGGAGCGCAACCCGTCTTCCAAGATCGAAGTCAGCAGACTGGTCTTGCCGCTAGCCAAGGGACCAACGAGCAAGAAAAGGCCATTGCTCTCGTTGAGAATGGTGCTCAACTCTTCGGCATTGGGAATGAGGCGCGTGAGGGAAGGAATGCTCTTGCTGGCGGGGCTGAAGATGACCGCGAGGCGGCCGGAGTCATGAAATCCTCGCACCTGGAATGTGCCGGCACCTTCTGCCGAGTAGTAGACCGAGACTTCGTGGTGCTTGGCCAATTCATCGGCTTCAGCCGGCGACAAGAGAGTATTGAAGAACCCTGCGATCTCGTTCGGTGTGACGATTTCTTGTTTGATCGTCGTGAAACCGGATCTGGTTTTGAT
>JAJRYU010000477.1 GCA_024275615.1 Planctomycetota bacterium | reverse complement strand
GAGGAATGGTATAATCGTGGCATCCTTTGAACGGGACCTCGATAGCTGTCAGAGGCGAAGCAATGGCTGGCTACCAGTTACGACTTTCTCTGGGTGTGACTAACCACACCGAATCAAACGAAAACCGGAAGGACTTGGGCACGCTACTCGGCGAGGATTTGGATTTCCACGGCCAGGACAGTGGCTATGCCTCGCACAACTTCCACTCGTTTCCGGCCAAGTTTCCCCCCCAGTTGCCGCGCAAGTTCATTGCGGGGTTGACAGACGTCGGTGACGTGGTGTTGGATCCAATGGTTGGTTCGGGCACCACGATTGTTGAGGCTTTTTTGGCCGGACGGCGTGGGGTGGGCTTTGACATTGACCCACTCGCACTAACCATCTCCAAGGTGAAGGTAACACCCATTGACGTTGGCCCAGCAATAGATGCCGGCCAGAAAATACTCGAAAAGGCCGAGTCTTCCCTCAAAGAGCGAGAGAAAACCGAGCAAACACTGAGACAGCGTTGGAATTCCAAAACACAGCAGTTCGTTGACTACTGGTTCGCACGGGAGACGCAGATTGAGCTGCAAGCCCTCGCATCTGCGATAGAGGAAATAGCCGATCCAGACCTCAAAATCTTCTTTCAACTTGCCTTCTCGTCCACAATTATCACCAAAAGCGGCGGAGTATCGCTGGCACTTGATTTAGCTCACACTCGCCCTCACAGAGCCAAGGTGATCATGACACATGATGGTAAAGTGATCGTGGGAAAAGAGAGAGTCAATGATCCATCTCCCCGGATCAAGTTTCTCACGAAAACTCTGCGCCCCGCTTTGGCTGAGTTTGCAAAACGCCTGGAGCGCAATCTGGATGGTATACAGATGCCTGCCTCGGGGAGATTCGAGCCAATGATTGGCAGCGGCGATGCGCAGAGTCTACCCTTACCGACAGATTCAGTGGATCTGATTGTGACGTCGCCGCCCTATGCATCCAATGCCATTGACTACATGCGAGCCCATAAATTCTCACTGGTGTGGATGGGATACCCTATTGGCGACCTGGGGCGAAAGCGTAAAGAGTATATCGGTGGCGAGGCAGTGACAGACATCGAGTTCGCGGAACTTCCCGACGTAGCAGCCGCCATAGTAGCCGAGATCGCCAAAGTTGATGGGAAGAAAAGCCGCGTCTTGCACCGCTACTACTCAGAGATGACTCGAACGTTGCAGGAAATGTTTCGGGTGTTAAAGCCCGGCAAGGTTGCAATCGTTGTCGTGGGCAATTCTACCATGCGAGGTCAAGATACACGAACTGATATCTGTCTAGCGGATATTGGCAAGACTGTTGGCTTTGAGGTCCCCAGAATCGGTGTACGCAACCTGGATCGCAACCGACGGATGATGCCCGCTGGAATGAAGCTTGATCTCGACTCTCAGATTCAACAGCGAATGCACCACGAGTTCATCATTGGGTTTCAAAAGCCGACAGCTTGAGCATAATGCACGACAACGGAGAGTAAGATGAGTATCGTTAGCCTTCGCCAGGAATACCACCGCCTCATTTGTGAGCAGATAATCAAGAAGACTTGGAGCAAAAAGTACGAGGAACACTGTCCCAATTTCGCAGATGTGACGAATAGGAGTAGCATCGACATTGCGTGGGGCATCGTCGGGCGATTGGCTTGCGCCGCCGAGGGGGATAAAATCGCGGGAAGACTGCCGGGACTCGTCTT